>JANMJC010000504.1:0-25154 GCA_031371185.1 Paracoccaceae bacterium
CGGCAACCGCATGTTCACCGCCCGTTACACAACGGACCGTTGGGTTTTGGACGGCCACCGCACCAAAGCCGGGACTGCCCTGATCCCCGGCACCGGATTTGTCGAAATCGCCGCCGAGGCGATGGCCGCGCAAGGCGAAACCGGGGCCTTTGAACTGCGTGACCTGTATTTCTTTCGTCCGCTTGACGTGGCCGACACCCAAGGCCGCGATGTTCGCGCCAAGCTGATCCGCAGCGACCAAGGCTATGCCTTTGAACTGCGCTCGGGTGTTGCGGACAAGGGGCGCGTGGGCTGGCAGTTGAACGCCACGGCAAGCGTGGTTCCGGTCGCGGGCGGCAACACCCGGATCGACCTTGCTGCCATCGCCGCACGTCTGCCCACCCCCGAATTCGGCGAAGGCCTGCGCAGCCCGCAAGAGGCGCATCTGAACTTTGGTCCACGTTGGCGTGTCCTGCGATCGCGGACGGTCGGCGCCGCCGAGGGTCTGGCGCGTCTGACCCTGCCCAGTGCCTTCCGCGCCGAACCCGATCAGGGCTGGATCCTGCATCCGGCGCTGATGGACATGGCAACCGGCTGGGCGATGGGGCTGATTGCCGCCTATGATCCGGGCCACCTTTGGGTGCCGGTCAGCTACGGCATGATCCGGGTTTTGCGCCCGCTGCCTGCCGATGTCTTCAGCCATGTCCGCGCTGCCGCCGACAATCAGGTCTCGGGCGCCTCGGCGCGGTTTGACATGACGTTGGCCACGCCCGAGGGCGAGGTTTGCGTGGAAATCCAAGGGTTCACCCTGCGCCGACTGGACGGCGAACTGGCCTTTGCCAAACCGGATTCCCGCGAACTGGAATTTGATGACGGGCCAAGGGGCACCGCCCCGCTTTCGCCTGCCGAAGACCGCCTCATGCAGGCCTTTGCCAATGGCATTCGCCCGGACGAAGGCCCGCAGGCCTTTGCCCGCGCCTTGCAAACCGGGCAGTCGCAGATTTACGTCTCGTCGCTGGATCTGCCCGCCCTGATGCGTCAGACTGCCCAAGCCGAGGCGTCAAGGGCAGGCGGCCAGACCTTTGAGCGCCCCGATCTTGACACGGATTACGTCGAGCCCAAGACCGACATCGAGCGGACGTTGGTGGGGTTCTGGCAAGACCTGATGGGGGTTGCAAAGGTCGGCACGCAAGACAGCTTTTTCGACCTGGGCGGCCATAGCCTGATTGCGGTGCGCCTGTTTGCCATGGTCAAGAAGGCCTACCGCGTTGATTTTCCGATCTCGATCCTGTTCGAGGCCCCGACGGTCGCGGCCTGCGCGCGGCTGATTGCCGACGAGGTCGGTGAGACCGATGCCGCAACACCGCTGGCCAAACCGCAAGCGCCCAAGCGCCGCTTTGCCCATCTGGTGGCGATGCACGAGGCCGAAGGCGGCCCCAAGGCGCCGTTCTTTCTGGTTGCGGGAATGTTCGGCAATGTCTTGAACCTGCGCCACCTTGCGCAACTGCTGGGGGCGGACCGGCCGTTTTATGGCCTGCAAGCCCGCGGATTGCTGGGAGAGGCCGAGCCGCATGCCACCCTGTCCGACGCCGCCGCCGACTACATCGCCGAACTGCGTCAGATACAGCCCAAGGGACCCTATCTTTTGGGTGGGTTTTCGGGGGGAGGGCTGACCGCCTGGGAAATGTCGCGCCAACTGGAGACTGCGGGCGAAACGGTGTTGGTGCTGGCGCTGCTGGACACGCCCTTGCCCCGGCGTCCCGCCCTGTCTCGACAGGACAAGGCCCTGATCAAACTGGCCGAACTGCGCCGACAGGGTCCGGGCTATCTGGCCGATTGGGCAAGGTCGCGGTGGGAATGGGAACGCCAGAAGCGCCGCTCAACGCCCGTCAGCAACGGCCCGGTGGCGTTCCACAATGCCGCGATCGAAGCCGCGTTTCGCAGCGCCATCGACCCCTACCTGTTGCCCGTCCGGCACGGGGCGACGGCCTTGTTCCGCCCGCCTCTGGACCGCCACTGGCAGGTCTCGGGCGGCAACTGGGTCAGCCGGGCCAAGGAATATGTCTTTGCCGACAACGCGCTGACCGCCTTTGCCCCGGACCTGCAGGTGATCGAGGTTCCCGGCGATCACGATTCGATGGTGCTGGAGCCGAACGTCCGGGTCCTGGCCCAACGCCTGCGCGAGGTGATCGAAGCGGCAGAAACCAGAGCCCTGGCCAAGGGCGAACCGGCCCCGTTGCCGCGCCTGGCAAAGGCGGCCGAATAGATGCCGCGCCTTTTGACCGTTCTCTTGAACTGGCGCAGCGCCGAGATGACCCTGCAGGCCGCCGAGGCGGCGCTGATCGCCCTTCGGGACATTCCGGGCGCCCTGGTGATTGTCGACAATGACAGTCAGGACGGGTCGTTCGAAACCCTCAGCCAGACGGTCCGCTTGCGGGGCTGGGACCTTGGCCCGCAACAGGTGCGGGTCGTGCAATCGGGGCACAACGGCGGCTTTGGTGCGGGCAACAACCATGGAATTCAGGCCGGTATGCCCGATGGCCTGCCACCCGACTATGTCTATATCCTGAATTCCGATGCCTTTCCGACACCGGACGCCATTCAGGCCCTGCTGACCCATCTTGAAACCCATCCCGCCACCGGATTTGCCGGCAGCTTCCTTCACGGCATCGACGGCGTGCCGCACCGCACGGCCTTCCGGTTCCCCTCGATCGCGTCAGAGTTCGAAGCGCAGGTCCGCTTCGGGCCGATCAGCCGCCTGCTGAGCCGTTTCATCGTGGCCCAACCGATCCCCAAGACCACCACCCGCGTCGATTGGCTGGCGGGGGCATCGGTGATGCTGCGCTGGTCGGTGCTGGAACTGATCGGGCTGTTTGACGAGACCTTCTTTCTGTATTTCGAGGAAACCGACCTGTGCCGCCGCGCCGCGCGTGCCGGCTGGCCGACCGATTTCGTGGTTGAAAGTCGCGTGGCCCATATCGGATCGGCGTCGACCGGCATGAAGACCTGGGACCGGATTCCGGGCTTCTGGCTGGAGTCGCGGTTGCATTACTTCGTCAAGAATCACGGGCCGGTCTATGCCGCCGCCGCAACCCTGTCGTTGCTTGCCGGGGGAATGGTGTGGCGCGCCCGTCTGATGGTCCAGCGCAAGGACAGGGGCGATCCGCCGCGTTTTCTGCGTGATCTTGCCGCACATGACCTTCGTGCCTTAGCGCAGTCACTTTTTCGGGGCAAAACATCGCTTGTTCAGTCGCGCCCCCCCGCCTAGGGGCATCGCCCGTGTTTCCGGCGGCAAGGAGTTTGAAATGACCGTGTTGACCCTTCTGCTGATCGGCGATGAAACGCTGACCCTGCAATGCGGCGCTCAGATTCTGGCGCGGGGTCATCGCATCGCGGCGGTCATCACCCGAAACGCCGAGGTTCGGGCCTGGGCCAAGGTGGCAGGCCTGCGGGTTGTCGCCGCCGATGACTGGGCGGCGCTGGACGGGGTGAACGTGGACTGGTTGTTGTCGGTGGCCAATCTGGCGGTCATTCCGCCACAGGTTCTGGCGCTGGCCCGCAAGGGCGCGGTGAACTTTCACGACGGCCCCCTGCCGCGCCATGCCGGGCTGAACGCTCCGGTCTGGGCATTGCTGGCGGGCGAGCGTCAACACGGCATCACCTGGCATCTGATTTCCGGCGGCTTGGACGAGGGTGACATTCTGGAGCAGCGCCTGTTCGATCTGGCGCCTTCGGACACCGCCCTGACCGTGAACACCCGCTGTCTTGAGGCGGCGCTGGACAGTTTTCCGGCCTTGCTGGGGCAGTTGGAAACCGGACTGCACCGCCAGCCGCAAGATCTGACGCAGCGGACGCTGCATCTGCGCAGCGACCGACCTGCCGCCATGGGGCGGCTGGATTTCACCCTTTCCGCTGAGATGGTCGCGGCTCGGGTCCGGGCGCTGGATCATGGAACCTATTGGAATCCCTTGTGTACCGCCAAGATTGCCACAGCATCCCGAGTCCTGAATGTCGGAACCGCCGAGGTTCTAGACGGGCAGGGCGCGCCGGGACAAATCCTGTCGGCTACCTCCGAAGGGCTGGTCGTGGCCTGCGGAACGGGGGCGGTGCGGCTGAACCGGCTGTCCTGTCAGGTCAAGGGAGGGCCGGTGTCGCCGCAGGAGGTGACCGACGCCGCGCTGGCCCCCTTGACCGAAGCCGGGGCCAAGGTTTTGAGCGAGGCCCTGCGCGCCGTGGTTCCGGCAGAAACCGCGCTGCGCCGGACCCTTGGCGCGTTGGACCCGATTGCCATTCCCGGCACGACGCACGCGGCTGATCCTTCTGCCAATGCCGACTGGCGCAGCCTTGCGCTGGAGGGCCCCGCCGAAACGCTGGTCCTTGCCACGCTGCGGGCGATGTGTCTGGACGCGGGCGATCTGGCCTTCAGCGCCGGGGCAGGCCTGCCCGGGTATCTGTCCGACTGGGTGCCGCTGCGGGCCCGTACCGCCGACGGGGCGCGGGACGCGCTTGCCGCAGCCCTTGCCAGTGCCCGGCGCACGCCTGCCTTTGCGCTTGACCTGATGACGCGGGACCGCACCCTGCAGGGCCTGACCCCGCCGCAACTTGGCGTCTCGGACGGCGGTCCGATCGCGGGCACGGTGGTGACGCTGACGCCGAACGCCTTCACCTACGACGCCATGCGCCTGCCCCCTCCCGAGGCGCAGGTGCTGGTCGCGCGCATCGCCCATCTGGCCGCAGCTATGGCCAAAGACCCGGGCCTTGACCCCGATGCTTTGCCCAGTCTGGCCCCCGGAGAGTTTGAACGCGCCACCCGGACCTTTAACCAGACCCTTGCGCCAAGACAGGGCGAGCTTTGCATCCATCAGGCTTTTGAAGCCCAGGTCGCCCGGACCCCCGGCGCGGTGGCCCTGGTCTGCGAGGGGCAAAGCCTGAGCTACGCGCAACTGAACGCCCGGGCCAACCGCGCTGCGCATGTCCTGATCCAGATGGGGGTTGATCCCGGCACGCTGGTCGGGCTGCATCTGCGGCGCGGGCTTGACCTGGTGGTCGCGGCATTGGCCATTCTGAAGGCCGGGGGCGCCTATGTTCCGATGGACCCGACCTATCCGGCCGACCGCACGGCGCTGTTCCTTGAAGATTCCGCCTGCCCAGTGATCGTCACCCAATCCGGCCTGCCCCTGCCGCCCCATAGCGCCCGGGTGCTGGAGATTGACACCGATGGCCGTCTGACCGGCGCAGCCGACACCAACCCCGAAACCACTGTCGGCGCCCATGATCTGGCCTATATGATCTACACCTCGGGATCGACCGGGCGGCCCAAGGGCGTCATGGTGGAACACCGCAACGTGGTGAATTTCTTCACCGGAATGGACCGGCACCTTGGCGCGGATGGTGGTGTCTGGCTGGCGGTCACCTCGATGTCGTTCGACATCTCGGTGCTGGAACTGTTCTGGACCCTGGCGCGCGGGTTCAAGGTTGTCCTGACCTCGGACGACAACCGCACGCTGGTGTCGTCGGGGCAGATGACTTCGGCCACGAAGATGGAGTTCTCGATCTATTACTGGGGCAATGATGACACCTCGGCGACCAACAAATACGAGTTGCTGCTGGAAGGTGCGAAGTTTGCCGACAACCACGGCTTTGTGGCCGTCTGGACGCCCGAGAGGCACTTCCACGCCTTTGGTGGACCCTATCCGAACCCCTCGGTCACCGGGGCTGCCGTGGCGGCGGTGACCCGGAACCTTGCGGTGCGGGCGGGCTCGTGCGTGGCCCCGTTGCACCATCCGCTGCGCATCGCCGAAGAATGGGCGGTGATCGACAACCTGACCAACGGGCGCACCGGTCTGGCCATGGCGTCCGGCTGGCATCCGGATGATTTCGTGCTGCGCCCGGAAAACACCCCCCCCAACAATCGTACGGCGCTTTTTGAGGTCACCGAACAGGTGCGCCGGCTGTGGCGTGGCGAGGCGGTTGCGTTTCCCACCGCGAACGGCGGAACCTTTGCCGCGAAAAGTCAGCCGCGCCCGGTGTCGAAAGAGGTGAAAATCTGGATCACCACGGCGGGCAACCCCGAAACCTGGCGCGAGGCCGGGCAGATCGGCGCCAATGTGTTGACCCATCTTCTGGGCCAGACCATCGACGAGGTGGCCGAAAAGATCCGGATTTACCATCAGGCGCTGCGCGAGGCCGGCCACGACCCTGCCGATTTTGCGGTGACCTTGATGCTGCACACCTATATCGCCCGCGACCGGGACAGGGCGCGCGAGGTGGCGCGGGGCCCGATGTGCGACTATCTGCGGGCCGCCGCCGGGCTGATCAAGCAATACGCCTGGGCCTTTCCGGCCTTCAAGAAGCCCCAGGGCGTCACCAATCCGATGGACCTCGACATCCGCAGCCTTGCGCCCGACGAGTTGGACGCGATCCTGGACTTTGCCTTTGACCGCTATTTCACCGAGTCTGGCCTGTTTGGCACCGTCGAAGATGCCGTCGCCCGGGTCGAACAACTGAAACGCATTGGCGTGACCGAGGTGGCCTGCCTGATCGACTATGGCATCAGCACCCCCCAGGTGTTGCAGGGGCTGGTTCCCCTGGCCGAGATCGTTCAACGCGCCAATACGGGCGGTGGCGTGGCAGAGGACGACTTCTCGATCGCGGCGCAAATCCGACGGCACGGCGTGACCCATCTGCAATGCACCCCCTCGATGGCGTGGATGATCGCGATGAACGACGAGGCGCGCGCGGCCCTGGGGCAGGTCACGACGCTGATGCTGGGCGGCGAGGCCTTGCCGGGGGCGCTGGTGGGCGATCTGCGCCGCGCGACCCCGGCCCGCATCCTGAACATGTACGGCCCGACGGAAACGACGATCTGGTCGTCGGTGGAAAATGTCGGCATCGCAGAAGCGGTGCAGAACATCGGCGCACCTCTGGCAAACCAGCAGATGTATGTGCTGGATGATGCCCGCTTTCCCTTGCCGCCCGGCATTCCCGGAGAGTTGTGGATCGGCGGCGACGGGGTGACGCGGGGCTATTGGCAGCGCCCCGACCTTACCGCCGAACGTTTCGCGCCCGATCCCTTTGTCAGCGCGGACCGCGCCGCTCCCTGGGGGGCCCGCATGTACCGCACCGGCGATCTCGTGCGCCTGCGCGCCGATGGCAGGATCGACTACATCGGTCGCACCGATCATCAGGTCAAGCTGCGCGGCTACCGGATCGAGTTGGGCGAAATCGAAGCCCTGTTGCACGCGCAACCCGGCGTGACGCAAGCGGTGGTTCTTGCCCGCGAGGACAGCCCCGGCGATCTGCGCCTTGTGGCCTATCTGACCGGCTCCGCGCCTGAATCTGCCCTGCGCGCGACCCTTGCGGCGGCCCTGCCCGAACATATGGTGCCCGCCCATTTCGTCACCCTCGCGGCCTTCCCGCTGACCCCGAACCGCAAGATCGACCGCAAGGCGTTGCCCGCTCCGGCGGCAGTGCAGCTTGCCGATGCAGCCTTTGACGCTCCGGTCAACGATATCGAGGCGCAACTGGCGTCGATCTGGCAAAGGGTGCTGGGTGTGGCCCGGGTCGGCGCGCGCGACAACTTCTTTGCGCTTGGCGGGCACAGCCTGCTGGCGGTGCAGGCCCACCGCGAAATCCGCGAGACTTTCGGGGCAAGCAGGCTTTCCATCACCGACATCTTTCGCTTTCCCACCCTGCAGGCCCTGGCCAGCCATCTGGACGATAGTCCGAAGCCAGCGGTTAATCCGGTCGGGCCAGGCGCTTTGTCCGACCGCGCCGACGCCCGCAGCGACGCCATGGCCCGGCGCATGGCCATGCGACATCGTCACGCCGGTCACGATGCCTGACCGCATGGTCCAAGGGGCTGCCGCCTTCGCCTCGGCGTTGCGGGCGATCCTGCCGCCGGGGGTCACTCTGGGGCAGGCTGACCCGGCGCGCCTGTATCCCTTGGCTATAGGTGAGGGGCTTCCGCTTGCGGTGCCAAAGCGGCAGGCCGAGTTTTCAGCAGGGCGCGCCGCTGCGCGGGCCGCCCTGCGGCGTCCGGATCAACCCTTGCCGGTCGGCCCGGACCGCGCGCCGATCTGGCCTGCGGGCAGGGTCGGTTCGATCACCCAGTGCGCGGGTCTCTGTCTGGCGGTGGTCGCCCGGTCCACCGACTATCGGGGCCTTGGACTGGATGCCGAGCCGATGGAGCCGATGGACCCCGCCCTTTGGCCCCAGATCCTGCACCCCGACGAAAATGTCAGCGATGGCCTTGCCGCGCTGGCGCATTTTGTGGCGAAGGAAGCGGCCTACAAGGCGCAATTCGTTTTAACAAAACAACTGTTCGGTTTTCAGACCCTGCGGTTGAACATCACCGGTGACAGTTTTGAGGCCGAGTTCACTGAACCCGTCCGGCCCTTCGATCAGGGCGACCGCCTGCCGGGAACAATCCTGCGGGCCGGAGGATTCATCGGGGCGATGGTGGCTCTCAAGCCGCCTCTGCCGGGCGCCTGATTTTCGGCGCCGCATCCAGCACAAGCGGGCGCAGACCAGCGCCGCCCGCATCCAGAACCTCGAACAGGTGGCGGCGCATCCGGGGTTCCCAGAAGTCGTTGATATGTGACGAAAGTTCAGCCACGCCCGCGTCGTGCGGCTTTGACTCCATGAACTTCGCGATCTGGTTGGCCATATAGATCAGCTTGGCGTGCGGACCATCATGCGACATTGACGCTCTCCTGCGGGCATATCCGGGTCGGGTGGGTGAAAACTTCAAACCGGTCGGCCCGGGCCAGCCCGATCAGCGTGATGCCCGCCTCATCCGCCACCTGAACTGCCGTGGCAGTCGGGGCGGAAGCCGCGATGATCATTGGAAAACCGGCCATGGCGGCCTTCTGGACCATGTCGATCGAGGTACGACAGGTCAAGACAAGGGCACCCTTCGTCGACGTCCCGATCAGGGCCCCGATCAACTTGTCCAGAGCGTTGTGGCGGCCCACATCCTCGCGCACGGCGATCATACCGGCCGCGGGCGTCCAGAAGCCTGCGGCATGGGCAGCATGGGTGGCATCATGCAAGGGCTGATGGTCGGTCAGTGCGGCAATCGCGGCCATGACCTGAGATGGGGTTAAAGTGAACGCTCGTTCAAGTACTCGGCGCGGCTTGCGGCGCGCCTCTTCAAGACTGTCGATACCACACAGGCCGCAGCCCACCGGACCGATCATCGAGCGCCTTCGGGCAGTCTGGCGCGCCTCGGCCCCTGGGGCCAGCCAGATCTGCAGATCGATCCCAAGATCGGTTTGAACCATTCGAATGTCGTCAATTTCGTCCCGGGTGGCAATCCCTTCGGTCAACGAAAAACCATAAGCAAAATCAATCATGTCGGCGGGCGTGGCCATCATCACCGCCTGCGTTGATCCGTTGTAGGACAGGGCTACCGCCACCTCTTCCGGCAGATCCCGATCCCCGCCCAGAACGCGGCCCTGCCCGAAGGCAAGCCGCGGCAGGGGGCGGTGGGTGATCACGGCCTGATCACTCAGCGGCCGCGACGCGCCGGGACAGTGTGGCCATCGCATTGTACCCTTCCTGCCATTCCGAGGGCCCGTTCGAGGGGGCGACCTGCACGGCAGTCACCTTGTACTCCGGGCAGTTGGTGGCCCAATCCGAATAGTCGGTCGTAATCACATTGGCCTGGGTGTCCGGGTGGTGGAAGGTGGTATAGACCACCCCGGGATTGACCCGGTCGGTAAGGGTGGCACGCAGGCTGGTCTCGCCGGCGCGCGAGGCAAGCCGAACCCAGGACCCTTCCTTGATCCCGCGCACTTCCGCGTCATGCGGGTGAATCTCCAGCAGATCCTGATCATGCCAGATCACATTCGCCGTGCGCCTTGTCTGCGCGCCGACGTTGTATTGCGACAGGATCCGCCCCGTGGTCAGAAGCAACGGAAAGCGCGGGCCGGTCTTTTCGTCGGTCGCGATGTATTCCGTGTTGATGAAGCGACCCTTGCCGCGCACGAAAGTATCCACATGCATCAGTGGCGTCCCATCCGGGGCCGCCTCATTGCAGGGCCACTGAACCGAGCCCTTTTCCTCCAGCAGCGCATAGGACACATTGGCAAAGGACGGCGTTGTCATGGCGATTTCATCCATGATCTGAGAGGGATGCGTATAGGTCCACCCCGCCCCCATCGCATTGGCGAGCATCTGGGTCACCTCCCAATCGGCATAACCGTTGCGCGGTGCCATGACCCGGCGGACGCGGTTGATGCGGCGTTCGGCGTTGGTAAAGGTGCCGTCCTTTTCCAGAAAGGTCGATCCGGGCAGGAACACATGGGCGTAGTTCGCGGTTTCGTTCAGGAAAAGATCGTGGACAATGACGCAGTCCATCGCCGCCAGACCCGCCGCGACGTGTTTGGTGTCCGGATCGGATTGCAGGATGTCTTCGCCCTGACAGTACAGGCCCTTGAAGGTGCCGTCGACGGCGGCGTCCAGCATGTTGGGAATGCGCAGACCCGGTTCGGGGTCGATCTTGACACCCCAGAGGGTTTCGAAAATCTCGCGCACCGCATCGTTCTTGACGTGGCGATAGCCCGGCAATTCATGCGGGAAGGACCCCATGTCGCAGGATCCCTGAACGTTGTTCTGGCCGCGCAACGGGTTCACACCCACGCCCGGGCGTCCGATGTTGCCGGTCATCATCGCCAGATTGGCAATCCCGATCACGGTGGTAGAACCTTGCGAATGCTCGGTCACGCCCAGCCCGTAATAGATCGAGCCGTTGCCCCCGCGCGCGAACAGCCGCGCAGCTTCACGGACCTCTGCCGCAGAAACACCTGTCAGCAATTCGACCGCCTCGGGCGCGTTGTGCGGGCGGGCGACGAATTCGGCATAGTCCTGAAACTCGTCCCAGTCGCAGCGCGTCCGGATGAACTCTTCGTCCATCAGGCCTTCGGTCACGATCACATGCGCCAGGGCCGTAACCATCGCCACGTTGGTCCCGGGGGTCAGGGCCAGGTGATGTTGCGCCCGGACGTGGGGGCTTTCGACAATATCGGTGCGCCGCGGGTCGATGACGATCAACTTGGCACCCTGGCGCAGTCGCTTTTTCAGGCGGCTGGCAAAGACAGGATGCCCGTCAGTCGGGTTTGCGCCGATGACGATGACCACGTCGGTTTGTTCAACCGAATCAAAGTCTTGCGTGCCGGCGCTGGTGCCCAGGGTTTGCCCAAGCCCGTATCCGGTGGGCGAATGGCACACCCTTGCGCAGGTATCCGTATTGTTGTTCATGAACACGGCCCGGGTCAGCTTCTGCACCAGATAGGTCTCTTCGTTGGTGCAGCGCGACGAGGTGATCACCCCGACGGATTTCTGGCCATGCTTGGCCATGATCGCCTGCATCCGCTTGGCGGCAAAGTCCATCGCTTCGGGCCAGGACACTTCGGTCCAGGGGTCGTTGATGCTGTCGCGGATCATCGGGTTTAGGATGCGATCCTTGTGGCTGGCATAGCCATAGGCGAACCGGCCCTTCACGCAGGAATGGCCACGGTTGGCCTTGCCGTGCTTGTAGGGCGTCATCCGCACCAACTCGTCGCCGCGCATTTCGGCCTTGAAGCTGCAACCCACCCCGCAATAGGCGCAGGTGGTGATGACCGAATGCGAGGGCGTGCCGATTTCGATGATCGACTTTTCCTGCAGGGTGGCCGTCGGGCAGGCGGCAACGCAGGCCCCGCAAGACACGCAGTCCGAGGCCATGAAATCGTCGGCCGCCATCCCGGCAGAGACGCGGCTGTCGAAACCCCGGCCAGAGATGGTCAGCGCGAAGGTGCCCTGCACCTCTTCGCATGCCCGGACGCAGCGCGAGCAGACGATGCATTTCTGCGGATCATAGCTGAAATAGGGGTTCGAATCGTCGCGCGGAATGTAGTTCGGATTGGATTTTCCCGAATTGTCCTTGGCCTTGAAATGGGTATCAACCGCCTCATACCGCACGTCACGCAGGCCCACCGCCCCGGCCATGTCCTGCAGTTCACAATCACCGTTGGCCGAGCAGGTCAGACAGTCCAGCGGATGGTCGCTGATGTACAATTCCATCACGCCGCGCCGCAACTGCTTCAGCCGGGCGTTCTGCGTGTGCACCTTCAGGCCGGCGGCGACCGGGGTGGTGCAAGAGGCGGGCGTTCCGTTGCGGCCTTCGATTTCAACCAGACACAGGCGGCAAGAGCCAAAGGCATCGACCGAGTCGGTCGCGCAAAGTTTGGGCACCTGAATGCCCGCTTCCGCCGCCGCCCGCATGATCGACGTGCCCTCGGGCACGGTGATGTCAAAGCCGTCGATGGTCAATGTGACCATCTGTTTTGATTTCGCGGCCGGGGTGCCGAAATCGCGATCTGGAATGATGAAGTCCTTCATTCGGCGGCCTCTTTCGATCGGGCAAAATCATTCGGAAAGTGGGTGAGGGCGGACATCACCGGATAGGGGGTGAAGCCACCAAGCGCGCAAAGCGAGCCTGATTTCATCGTGTTGCACAGGTCGGTCAACAGGGGCACGGCACTGGTGTCGCCCCGCCCGATGCGGTCGATGGTTTCAACGCCGCGCACGGCGCCGATGCGGCAAGGGGTGCATTTTCCACAGGATTCGATGGCGCAGAATTCCATCGCAAAGCGGGCCTGCGCCAGCATGTCGGCGCTGTCGTCGAACACGGTCAGTCCGGCATGGCCGATCAAGCCGTCCTTGCCGGCAAATTCTTCGTATCCAAAGGGAGTGTCGAAAAGGGCGCGGGGGAAATAAGCGCCCAAGGGGCCGCCGACCTGTACCGCCTTGACCGGACGACCCGAAGCGGTACCCCCGGCGATCTTGTCAACAATGTCGCCCAGGGTCAGGCCGAAGGCGACTTCATACAGCCCGCCCTGTCTGACGTTGCCCGCGATCTGCAGCGGGATCGTGCCGCGCGACCGGCCAAGGCCAAAAGCCTTGTAAAACTCGGCCCCCTTCGCAAAGATCACCGGGACGGTCGCCAGGGAAATGACGTTGTTGACCACGGTGGGCTTGCCCAGGAACCCTTCAAGTGCGGGCAGGGGCGGCTTGGCCCGCACAACGCCGCGCTTGCCCTCGAGCGAGTTCAAAAGACTGGTTTCTTCGCCACAAACATAGGCGCCGGCGCCAACACGCACCTCGATATCGAAGGCCGGGCCGCGCCCCAGAACGCGGGGGCCCAGCAGGCCCTTTTCGCGGGCGAGATCAACGGCCTTCTGCATCAAACCTATGGCGATGGGGTATTCCGAACGGATGTACACAAATCCCTTGGTGGCCCCGGTGGCCATTCCGGCGATCACCATGCCTTCGATCAGGGTAAAGGGGTCGCCTTCCATCAACATGCGGTCGGCAAAGGTCGCGCTGTCGCCTTCGTCGGCGTTGCAGACGATGTACTTGCGGTCTGCCTTCGCCTCGGACACGGTTTTCCACTTGATGCCGGTCGGAAATCCCGCGCCGCCGCGTCCGCGCAGGCCGGACGCGGTCACTTCGGCCACAATCGCCGCAGGGTCCATGTCCAGGGCGCGCTCCAGACCGGCAAGCCCGCCTTGCGCCCGGTAGTCGTCCAGAGACAGGGGGTCGATCACACCGACCCGCGCAAAGGTAAGGCGGGTCTGGGCCGCCATCCAGGGCAGTTCCTGGGTCAGGCCACGCGCCTTGGGATGGGCGGCCAGATCCCCGAACAAGGCGGGGACATCGGCCAGATCGATCGGACCAAAGGCCAGACGCCCCGCAGGCGTTTCAATCTCGGCCAGAGGTTCCAGCCAGACCATGCCGCGCGAACCGTTGCGCACAAGGTCGATGTCCACGCCGTTGGCTCTGGCATGGACCTGCACGGCATGGGCAATTTCGTCGGCGCCAAGAGCGACCGCGGCGCTGTCGAGCGGCAGATAGATTTTCATGTCAGGGTCCTGATGATCCGGGACAGTTTTTCCGCATCGACCCGTCCGACCAGCTTGCCGTCGACAAGGGCTGCGGGGCCGCAGGCGCAAAGCCCCAGACAAAAGATCGGTTCCAGCGTCACCTTGCCGTCCGGCGTGGTGCCGTGCCAGTCGATCCCCAACTCTTGCCGGGCATGGGCCGCCACCCGGTCAGCGCCGACCGCCTGACAGGCCTCGGCACGGCACAGCTTCACGACATGCTGGCCGGCGGGCTTTTCGCGGAAGTCGTGGTAGAACGACATCACGCCGTGCACTTCCGCACGCGAGATGTTCAGCGCCTTGGCGATCAGCGGCAAAGAGCCTTGCGGGACATGACCAAACTCGGCCTGAACGCTGTGAAGGATCGGCAGAAGCGCGCCCTCCTGGCCCCGGTGACGGGCAAGGATTTCAGTCACCCGGTCGTTCGTCTGCTCGGAATCCAGCATCGGCATCCCTTCATGTTTACGGTCTTGAACAGGAAAACGATAGAGAAATCAATATCGATATTCCGTCATGCGATAGGGCGTGTCTATCAAACGCTGTTTCACACCCGAAGAATTCAATTGGAATCTCTTATTAACCGATAGATGGATCCTATCGCTGGCGCCACATTCCCAACCGGCCCGCCTCGTCGATCAGCGCCTGCAGGACAGGTGTTTGCGGGTCGCGTCGGGGCGTGATCAGGCCCACCAGATGCTCGGCCTCGGGTTCGGTGATCGGAATGGCCACCAGATTCTGCCCGGCGAACATCTCGGCCAGTTTCATCGGAACGACCGATGCCCAACCTCCTGATTTCACATGTGCAATCAGAACGATGGTCGAATTCGATTCAACCATGGCCTGCACGCTTGCCCCCGCTTCAGCCAGGTGTTGATTGACGATCCGGCGATTTTGCATGTCCGAGGTCAGAAGGCACAAGGGTTCTTGCGCCACTTCACCCCAGGTCAGGGATTTCCGGCCCGCCAGGGCCGATGTGTTGGTGCAGAGAAATCTATAGAACTCGGTGTACAAGGGCACTTGGGAAACCCGGCCAAGGGGTTCGTTGTCCAGATAGGTGATCCCGGCGTCCAGCTCCAGACTTTCGATACCGGCCAGAATTTCGGCCGAGGTGCGCGACAGGATGGTGACCCGCACATTGGGGTGGCGCGCGGTATAGGGCGTGGTCAGATCGGCGATCATCGGCAGGGCGGTGGGCACGACGCCGATCCGCAGATTGCCCGACAAACCCGCGTGGACATTGCGCATTTCGTCTTTCAGCGCGCGCATGTCGCCCACGATGCGCCGCGCCCATTCCAGAACGCGCTGGCCCTCGGGCGTCAACCCCTGAAAGCGCGAGCCGCGGAACACCAGCTGCACGCCAAGACTGTCTTCCAGCTGTCGGATCGCGCTGGACAGGGTTGGCTGCGTAATTCGGCAAACCGCCGCCGCGCGGCCAAAGTGCCGTTCGTTGGCCAGGGCGATGAACATCTGCAACTTGTCGATCATGTGACCAGCGTGACGAGGAACGCGGCGCCAATCAAGCCCCCCGGGGCGTGAAAGGCTTGCGCCCGTGCGCGCCCGCGCTTACCTCTGGGCCATGAAACGCCTGATCCCCTTTATCAAACACCCGCCCCTTGTGCCCGTCTTGCGCCTGTCCGGCATCATTGCCACCGGATCTCGCGGGTTGAACGATGCCGGACTTGCGCCCCTGATCGAAAAGGCCTTCCGGATGAAACCGACCGCCGTGGCCGTGGTGATCAACTCGCCCGGCGGCTCTCCGGTTCAATCCAGCCTGATCGCCGCGCGCATCCGCCGTCTGGCACGCGAAAAGTCGGTTCCTGTGCATGTCTTTGTCGAGGATGTCGCGGCGTCTGGTGGCTATTGGCTGGCCTGTGCCGGCGATCAGATCTGGGTGGATGACAGTTCGATTCTGGGTTCGATCGGGGTCATTTCGGCCTCTTTCGGGTTTGCCGATCTGATGGCCCGTCAAGGCATCGAGCGCCGCGTCGTCACGGCGGGGACGTCGAAAAGCCTTGCCGATCCCTTCCTGCCGCAAAAACCCGAAGACATTGACCGCATCAAGGCGATCCAGACCCCGATCCATCAGGCCTTTATCGCCCATGTGAAGCAGCGTCGCGGCGCGCGACTGGCCGAGGGCGATCTGTTCAACGCCGATATCTGGGTGGGCGCGCAGGCCGTGACGATGGGTCTGGCGGATGGCATCGGGCATCTGGTGCCCAAGATGAAGGAAATCTATGGCGAAAAGGTTGCCTTTGCCCCCCTGGGCCAAAGACGCAGCCTGTGGTCACGTTTTGGGCTGCGTTTGGCCGAAGACGCGCTGCAAGCGGTCGAGGACCGCGCGGCCTGGGCAAGGTTCGGGTTGTAGGATGATCGTCAAGGCCACCCTTGTGTTTCTTGTGGTCATGGTCGTCATCGGCATGATCGGCAATGCGCTGTTCCCCGGCGCGCTGTCAAAAGCCGCCCGACGAAAGCTGCCCCTTGCCAGAACCGGAACCTGCCCCAGATGCGGGCGGTACCGGATTGGAAAATCGGGCTGCGATTGCGGCCGCAAGACTTAGGCGGGGTGCAGCGATGCGCGCATTGGTGACAGGGGCGGGAAAGCGTCTGGGGCAGGCCATGGCGGTCTATCTGGGCGCGCAGGGCCATGACGTGGCGGTGCATTACGCCACCTCGGCCGCCGACGCCGCCGAAACCGTGGCGCAAATCAATGCCCTTGGTCGCAAGGCCGTGGCCCTGCAAGCGGATCTGCTGGACGAGAGCCAGGTGCAGGGACTGGTGGCGCGCGCGGCGCTTGCTTTGGGCGGTCCGCTGACGGTGCTGGTCAACAACGCCTCGATCTTCGAATATGACACATTGGCCACGGCAACCCGCCTGTCCTGGGACCGTCACATCGGCTCGAACCTGCGGGCGCCCTTCGTGTTGACCCAGTCCTTCGCTGCGCAGTGCCCGGCCGCCACTGTGGACGCCAACACAGAGACGCTGTCCAGCGGCCTGGTTGTGAACATCATCGACCAGCGCGTCTGGAAGCCGACCCCGGAGTTCATGACCTATTCGCTGGCGAAAGCCGCCCTCTGGTCGCTGACCCGCACCGCCGCGCAGGCCCTTGCACCCCGAATTCGCGTCAACGCCATCGGCCCCGGCCCCACCTTGCAAGGGGCGCGCCAAAGCCCCGGTCATTTCGCCGCGCAAAGGGCCGCAACCCTGCTGGAACGGGGCGCAAACCCCCGGGATGTGACCGCAGCGCTTGGGTATTTCCTGACCGCGACGGCCGTCACCGGCCAGATGATTGCCACCGACGGGGGGCAACATCTGGGCTGGCAAACCCCGGATGTACTGGGGGTTGAGTGACCCAAGGCCAGCGGTCGGCCAGACTTGTGCACTTTTGGCAATGCCGTCACGAAGCTGTTACAAAATGTCCTGCCATTTCATATGTTTGCCACTTGGACAATTTCTTTTCATTTGATATCATAGACTTACCAAAACGCCTAAAAAACAGGCAAATCAATGAAGCGGGCCGAAAACAAGGGAAATTCAGCTCTCCCGAAATGTTTTCCAAAGACTTATCCACAGAAACGGTGGACAGCTTCCCTCTTGCTTTGGCCCGGCTATCATAGCAGGGACAGGACAGAATCGATGCCTCTGACGAACAGGATCTGGCATGGCCGACGACGCCCGCACGGGGCATGAAATCATCGCGGACTATGTGCGGCAGCTCGACGGCTCGCCGGGGGTTTACCGCATGCTCAACGCGGCTTCCGAGGTGCTTTACGTCGGAAAAGCCCGCAATCTGAAGAACCGGGTGTCGAATTACGCCCGCCCCGTCGGTCATTCGGCCCGCATCGCCCGGATGGTCTTCGAGACCACGTCGATGATGTTCCTGACCACGCGGACCGAGACCGAAGCGCTGCTTCTGGAGCAGAACCTGATCAAGCAGCTGAAACCGCGTTACAACGTGTTGTTGCGCGATGACAAGTCGTTTCCGAACCTGTTGATCAGCACCGAGCACGACTATCCTCAGTTGAAAAAGCACCGGGGCAAGAAAACCGAAAAGGGTGCCTATTTCGGGCCTTTCGCCTCGGCGGGGGCGGTCAATCGCACGGTGAACCAGTTGCAGAAGGTGTTCCTGCTGCGCAATTGCACCGATGCGATGTTCGAAAGCCGGACCCGGCCCTGTCTGCAGTATCAGATCAAGCGCTGTGCCGCGCCCTGCGTCGCCAAGGTCGACCGCGCGGCCTATCTTGATCTGGTGAACGACGCCAAGCGCTTTCTGGAGGGCAAGTCGACCCATGTGCAGGCCGATCTTGCGCGCGAGATGTCCAGGGCTTCCGAAGCGATGGAGTTTGAACGCGCGGCGGCCCTGCGCGACCGGATCAAGGCGCTGACGCAGGTCCAGACCTCGCAAGGGATCAACCCGCGCGGGGTGACCGAGGCCGATATCGTGGCGCTGCATCTGGACCATGGTCAGGCCTGCGTGCAGGTCTTCTTCATCCGCGCCAATCAGTCCTGGGGCAACCGCGACTTTTACCCCCGGACCGGTTCGGGCGCGGAAGAACCCGAGATTCTCGAAGCCTTCCTGACCCAGTTTTACGATGACAAGGAACCGCCCCGGCTGATCCTGCTGTCGCACCCGGTCGAAAACCCCGACCTTGTGGAGCAGGCTTTGTCCGACCGCGCCGGGCGGAAGGTGGAACTGTCGGTGCCGCAGCGCGGTGAAAAGGCCGAGCTGGTGGAAAACGCTACCCGGAATGCGCGCGAAAGTCTGGCGCGGCGGATGTCCGAAAGCTCGACCCAGAACAAGTTGCTGCAAGGTCTGGCCGAGGCCTTCGATCTGGACGGCCCGCCGACCCGCATCGAGGTTTACGACAACGCCCATATCCAGGGCTCGGATGCCGTGGGCGGCATGATCGTGGCCGGGGCGGAAGGGTTCATCAAAAGCCAGTACCGCAAGTTCAACATCAAATCGGCGGCCGGGGCCAACAGCGACGATTTCGGCATGATGCGCGAGGTGCTGAGCCGGCGCTTCGAACGCCTGCTGAAGGAAGACCCCGAGCGGAAGTCGGATGCCTGGCCCGACCTGTTGCTGATCGACGGTGGTGCCGGGCAGGTCTCGGCCGTGGCGGGGATCCTGTCGGAACTTGGGGTCGAAGACATCGCCATGGTGGGCGTGGCCAAGGGGATCGACCGGGATGCGGGCAAAGAGGAATTTCACCGCGAGGGCCAGCGCCCGATCGCCCTGGCGCGCAATGATCCGGTGTTGTATTTCGTGCAACGTCTGCGCGACGAGGCCCACCGTTGGGCCAATGGCGCCCATGTCGCCAAGCGCTCCAAGGCCCTGATCGCCAACCCGCTGGACGATGTGCCGGGCGTTGGGGCCACCCGCAAGCGCGCGCTTCTGGCCCATTTCGGCAGCGCCAAGGCGGTGGCCCGCGCCGCCTTGCCCGATCTGACGGCAGTGGACGGGATCAGCCAGGCGATGGCCGAGACGATCTACAACTATTTCCACGAGGGAAAATAGCGCGCCCGCGCCGTTGCACGCGCGCTTTGCCGAAAGCGACCCCTTCCCTTTGCCCCAAATTCGGCTACGACTTGCCCGATGACATGGAACATTCCCAACACGCTGACCTTTCTGCGCCTGCTGGCCGCTCCGGGAGTGGCGGTGATGTTCTTGTACTTTCATCGCCCCTGGGCCGACTGGTTCGCGCTGACCCTTTTCGTGGGCGCGGCGGTGACCGATTGGTTCGACGGCTATCTGGCCCGGCTGTGGAAACAGGAATCCAAATTCGGCGCCATGCTGGACCCGATTGCCGACAAGGCCATGGTGGTGATCGCGATCATGGTGCTGACCGGCTACAACGGCATGAACCCCTTGTTGATCCTGCCCGCCACGATCATCATCTTCCGCGAGGTGTTCGTCGGCGGCCTGCGCGAATTTCTGGGGTCCAAGTCGGGTCTTTTGACGGTGACCAAGCTGGCCAAGTGGAAGACCACGGCGCAGATGGTGGCGATTGCGGTGCTGTTTCTGGGCACCGGCCTTGAATATCTGAACGGTGTGGCGATGCAGGGCATGACCCCTGAACAGTATAACGATGCGGTGGCGGCAGGGCTTGCCGATCCGATCCGGGCCTGCGGCAGCCGCGATTGCGCGTCCTTTGCCAATCTTCTGGGATTTGTGCTGATCTGGCTTGCGGCCGGCCTGACCGCCCTGACCGGGTGGGAGTATTTCCGCAAATCGCTGCCCTATCTGCGGGACGACGCCTGATGGATGTCTTGTACTTTGCCTGGTTGCGCGAAAGGATCGGCGTGAACCGGGAAAAGATCGAGACCCAGGCCGCGACCGTGGCCGATCTGATCGAACAGCTTGCCGCGATGGACGAGGGGCACGCCTTGGCCTTTTCCGACCGCGTCAGTCTGCGGGTCGCACTGGATCAGGAAATGGCCGGTTTCGATGCGCCCCTTGCGGGGGTCCGCGAGGTCGCCTTCTTTCCGCCGATGACCGGGGGCTAGAACGTGTCGCGTTTGACCAGACCAAGAAGTTCACTTTGCGCCCCGAGGCAGGGATTGCCCATGCAACCGCGTTCGGCGTGCAACGTGAATTCAATTGAACGCGACAGGCTCTGACATGCGCCTGTCGGTTCAAAGTGCGGCGTTCGACCTCGGGGCCGAGTCCAATGCCTTTGCCGTCAGAGCGGCAGGAGCGGGGGCGATTGTCACCTTCACCGGTCTGGTGCGCGACAACGGCGGCGCATTGCGGGGGATGGAGATCGAACATTACCCCGGCATGACCGAACGCGCGATTGCCGCCATGATGGAACAGGCCCGCACCCGGTTCACCCTGACCGACGCGCTGGTGATCCACCGCTTTGGCACCCTGCGATTGGCCGAGCCGATCATGATGGTCGCCACGGCCGCTCCGCATCGGGCCAATGCCTTTGCGGCGGCGGAATTTCTGATGGACTATCTGAAATCCCGCGCGCCGTTCTGGAAAAAGGAAATCGGCCTGCAGGGCAATGCCTGGGTCAGCGCGCGGGACGAGGATGAGACGGCTCTGGGCCGCTGGACGCCCGGCCCCCGGAGTTAGGGCGTATTGCCCCCTGATCCGGGTCAAGAGATCGACGGCAATCCGCGTCCGCTTCACCAGAAACACCGGCACCAAGTTCTTCGGACACTGCGGGGGCCGTCGTGATACGGACCTGCCGCCGGGCCTGCCGCGCGTGACCGGCCGGTGGTTGGATGGATCGTGACCCGACGCGCCGGTGGCCTGTCGGGCCCGATCTGAACGCGCCATGGCGTCTCAGAAATCGAACAGCTCGCCCAGCAAGCTTTTTTTGCGACGCTTGCCGTCGTACCGGTAATCGTCGTCATCATCATCGCGCCTGCGCGGAGGTTCCTGCCGCTGGCCATAGCCCGGTTCCTGCTGATAGACCGGGCCAGCCCCCGGCGCCGGGCGCGGTGCGGGCGCTTGTGCCGCCACCGGCGCGGGCCCCGCGGCCCGATCGATGATCTTGTCCAACTCGCCGCGGTCCAGCCAGACACCGCGACATTTCGGGCAATAGTCGATCTCTACCCCGCCACGATCGGCCATCACAAGCGTTTCACCGTCCACTGGGCATAGCATGGCAATCTCCTTTGCATTTCCTCACAGATGGGGATTGGATTCGTGCGCGCAAGTGGGGACGGCGCACCATTGCCGAAGCAGGGGCGAGGCATTAGCTGTCATCAACCGAAATTTGACAACGCAGGGTGCCCCCGATGTCCGCAACTACCCCCTATGTGCCGCCCAAGGTCTGGACCTGGGATAAATCCAACGGTGGCCAGTTTGCCAGCATCAACCGGCCGATTGCCGGCGCGACGCATGACAAGGTGTTGCCGCGCGGGGAACACGGCTTTCAGTTGTACTCGCTGGCCACGCCCAACGGGCAGAAGGTGACCATCCTGTTCGAAGAGCTGCTGGAGGCGGGCCACAAGGGCGCCGACTATGACGCCTGGCTGATCGATATCGGCAAGGGAGACCAGTTTGGCTCGGGCTTTGTCGAGATCAACCAGAATTCCAAGATCCCCGCCTTGCTGGACCTGACCGGGGACACGCCGCTGCGCCTGTTCGAAAGCGGGTCGATGCTGGTGCATCTGGCCGACAAGTTCGGCGCTTTCCTGCCCGCGAAGGGCCCGGCGCGCACCGAGGTGATGAACTGGCTGTTCTGGCAGATGGGATCGGCCCCTTTCCTGGGCGGCGGCTTTGGCCATTTCTACGCCTATGCCCCCGAGAAATTCGAATACCCGATCAACCGCTATGCGATGGAAGCCAAGCGCCAGATGGATGTGCTGGATCGCCGTCTGGCCGAAGTGCCCTTTGTGGCGGGCGAGGATTATTCGATTGCCGACATGGCCATCTGGCCCTGGTATGGCGGGCTGGCTTTGGGGCGCTCGTACAATGCGGCCGAGTTTCTGGATGTGACGTCATACAGGAACCTCATGGACTGGGCAAAGCGCATCGACGCGCGCCCGGGGGTTCGGCGCGGGCGTATCGTGAACAAATCCTGGGGCGCGGATCCCGAAAAGCTGCCCGATCGCCATTCTGCGGCGGATTTTGACGGCAAAATCTGGTAGCCGGTCGTTTCCCGGATGACAGGCCATGGGGCAGAATGCTAATTCTGCCCCAGCCGTGGCGATGGCGTCGCCACAATCGCGCTTTACCGTCCTGTACGCCGGGACCTTTCGGGGTCTCGTTCCACACTCGGGCCCCATGCAGGAGGTCTGACATGTCGGCCCGCACCAACCCCACAGAGCGTCCGCAGCACTACCGCATTCACCAGGGCGACCGCCTGCTGCCCTTTGCCTCCGACGAATACGATGACCGCCTGACCGACCTGCGCGAGTTGATGGAGGTTCAGGGCGTCGAGGCCTGTGTTTTCACCTCGATGCACAATATCGCCTATTATTCGGGGTTCCTGTATTGCGCGTTCGGGCGTCCCTATGGGCTGGTCGTGACCCCGACACAGTCGGTGACCATCAGCGCGGGCATTGACGCGGGTCAGCCCTGGCGGCGCAGCCACGGCGACAACATCACCTACACCGACTGGAGCCGTGACAATTACTGGCGCGCCATCCTTTCGGTGGTGGGCGAGGGCCGGGTCGTGGGCTGCGAGGCCGATCATCTGACGCTCTTGCAATCCGAAAAGCTGAACCATTTCCTGAAGCCGAAGCGCGGTGTCGATATCGCCCCCGGCACCATGCTGCAACGGATGAGCAAAAGCCCTGCCGAGTTGGACCTGATCCGCCACGGCGCGGCTGTGGCCGATGTCGGCGGCTTTGCCATCCGGGACGCGATCAAGGTCGGCGCGCGCGAGATTGACATCGCCATGGCGGGCCGCGACGCGATGGAACTGGAAATCGCCAAGCGCTTTCCCGATGCCGAATACCGCGACACCTGGGTCTGGTTCCAGTCCGGCATCAACACTGACGGCGCGCATAACCCCGTCACCAGCCGCAGGCTGAAGCGCGGCGACATCCTGTCGCTGAACACCTTCCCCATGATCTCGGGCTATTACACCGCCCTTGAACGCACATTGTTCGTGGGCGAGGTCGACGCGGCAAGCCGCCGCCTGTGGGATATCAACGTCGCCGCCCATGAATATGGCATCAGCCTGCTGGTGCCCGGCGCGACCTGTTCCGAGGTGACGGCGAAACTGAACACCTTCTTCGAAGAGCATCAGGTGCTGCAGTACCGCAGCTTTGGCTACGGCCATTCCTTTGGCGTGCTCAGCCACTATTACGGGCGCGAGGCGGGGTTGGAGCTGCGCGAGGATATCGACACGGTGCTGGAACCGGGCATGGTGATCTCGATGGAACCGATGCTGACCATCCCCGAAGGTCAGCCGGGCGCGGGCGGCTACCGCGAGCATGACATTCTGTTCATCACCGAAGACGGCAACGAGGATATCACCGGATATCCCCATGGCCCGGGCTTCAACGTGGTCGGGTGATCGTCTTTGGGCCAGAAACTTTGTCCCCGGCCGCCTGGACGGGGATATTCGCGCGGTTGTGAGGTCAAAGGGCTTGACCTTTAAGGCGGGGCGCGAATTAGGTGCTTCTGACTTCCGCAATTGTTGGATCCATCCCCGTGCCCCCCATGTTTTCGCGCCTGTTGGCGTTTTTCGTCCTTGCCACTCTTGCCGCCTGCGGCCCGCCGCAAGGGTCCGAGCCTTCGACATCGGCGGGAACCCTGCCCGGCTATGAGGCGGTACAGGACGGAGAGTTCCTGATCCCTCAGGTTGACCGCAAATTCCTGTGGGGAGAGCAGGCCCGCGCCGAAGTGGACTTTGCGGGCGATGAAGAACCCGGATCGGTCGTGGTCGATACCTTTGCGCGCAAGTTGTACTTCGTGATGGAGGGCAACCGCGCCATGCGCTACGCCATCGCGGTGGGCCGCGAAGGCATCCGGTTCACCGGAACCGGGTCGATCGGGCGCAAGGAAGAATGGCCAAGCTGGCAGCCGACCGGCAACATGATCCGCACCCGCCCCGATCTGTACCGCGAATATGCCGCCGGTATGCCGGGCGGTCTGTCGAACCCCCTCGGCGCGCGGGCGATGTATCTGTACCGCGGCGGCCGCGATTCGATGTTCCGCATCCATGGCACGATTGACGACGCCTCGATCGGGCATGCGACCAGCGCCGGCTGCATCCGCCTGTTCAACCAGGACGCCATCGACCTGTACAACCGCGTCGAGATGGGAGCCACGGTGAAGGTGCGCAATCTGGAGGAAAGCATCGCGGCGGAAGGTCCCTATATGGACGACGCCTTTGGACGCGCGGTTCCCGACACGCAGGAAAACCGGAACCGGGTTGCCGCCGACACGCTGGTCAAGAACGCCGAAGAGGCCAAGGCCATCGAAGAGGCTTTGAACGCACGGGAAGAGGCCGAGAGACTGGCCGCGATCGAGGCCGAGAAGGCCGCGAAGGATGCGGCAAGAACTGCCGCCGCCGCCGATAAGGCCAAAGCCAAACGTCTGGCGGAATGCGCCCGACTTGGCATTCTGCCACAGGATTGCCCGCCGCCGGATCAGCCCTTGCCCGACCTCGCGGCAACCGCCGAAAACACCTGAACGCCGGAACGCGGCCCCCTCGACGGGCCGCGTTTTGCCTTCGGGCCGTGGGATGGTTCGCGCCGGCCGCTGAGCTGACCTGCTCCCTGACGCCCATGATCGCTCATATCTGGCTTGTGCGCAGCCGCGCCCCCCACCCCCATCCCCTC
>JANMJC010000513.1:0-8524 GCA_031371185.1 Paracoccaceae bacterium
GCTGAAGGTGATCATGGATCAGGTGCTTTCGCATGCTTCCGAGGCCCATCCGCTCTTTCGCCAAAGCCGCCAAAGCCGCACGAATGCCAAGGCCGACTGGTTCGTCTGGGCCGATCCGAACCCGGACGGCACGCCGCCCAACAACTGGCTGTCGCATTTTGGTGGCCCGGCCTGGACCTGGGACAGCCGCCGGAAGCAGTTCTACCTGCACAACTTTCTGCCAAGCCAGCCCGATTTCAACTTTCACACCCCCGAGGTGCAGGACTGGCACCTTGAGAATGTCCGCTTCTGGCTCGACAAGGGGGTGGACGGGTTCCGGCTGGACACGGTCAACTACTATTTCCACGATGCGCTGCTGCGCTCCAACCCGGCGCTGCCGCAGGGCATGGCCGAGTTTGATACCATCCCCTATTTCATGCAGGATCATGTCTATCAAAAGACCCAAAGCGAAAACCTGGGCTTTGTCGAACGCCTGCGCCACCTGACCGACAGCTACGGCGACCGTGCCATGGTGGGTGAGATCAGCGCCGGCCACCGCGCCTTGCAGGTCATGGCCGATTACACCGCAGGCCGCGACCGTCTGCACATGGCCTACAGCTTTGCCCTTCTTGGCCCCAACTTTTCCGCCCGTCACTTTCGCGACACCGTCGAAGGGTTCTTCACAGCCGCCCCCGATGGCTGGCCGGCCTGGGCCTTTTCCAACCACGACGCCATTCGCCACCCCAGCCGCTGGTCCGCCCACGGCCCGGCCGACAAACTCGCCCGTCTGTCCGCAGCACTTTTGCTGTCGCTGGAAGGCTCGATCTACATCTACCAGGGCGAGGAACTGGGCCAGACCGAGACCGATCTGGAGTTTTCCGAACTGCGTGACCCACCCGGGCTGACCTTCTGGCCCGATTACAAGGGCCGCGACGGATGCCGAACGCCGATGGTCTGGGACGATTCGCCCCTTGCCGGTTTTTCCACCGTGCCGTCATGGTTGCCCGTGAAACCGGAACAGGCCGCCCGGAATGTGATGAGCCAGAAAGCGGACCCCGCGTCGGTCCTGTCCTTCTATCGCCGCATGATCGCCTTGCGCAAAACGCAGCCGGACCTGCGCCAAAGCAAGACCCGTTTCGTGGACTTTCCCGACCCCCTGTTGGGCTTCTGGCGCGGTGATGCCGTGTTCTGCCTGTTCAACCTGTCGGCCCAGACCCAGGTCGCGCCGGCGGGATGGGCGGGCACTGGCCTGCTTGCCGAGGGTGCCGAGGTTCAGGGCGGTCTAATCAATCTGAAACCGTTCGGGTTTTTCGTGGGCGAAAGCAGGGATCGTCCCAAGCCCTGAGCGCGCCTGCCTGACGCGCCCCTGCCGTGCGCTCTGCGGCCGGCCCCGCCCCTATCCGGCGTTCGCCGCGCCCGGATATTCGCCGCCGCCGCCCCTTTCGCGATGAAACAAAGCAAATGGTTTGACCAATTGCAAAAACGTGCTTTACTCCAGGGATCGACATGGGGGACGGCATGACGACTCACCTTGAACCGCTGGAATTGCGTGTGCTTCAGGACAAGGCGCTGTGGCTGGCGGCGTGGATGATCCACAGTGCCAATCACCTGCGGCCCAAGTCCGACGCGATGAAGGTGGGCGGACACCAGGCAAGCTGCGCGTCGATGGCAACGCTGATGACCGCCCTTTATGGCCGCGCCCTGCGCCCTCAGGACCGGGTTGCGGTCAAGCCGCACGCGGGGCCGGTATTTCATGCGCTGCAATATCTGGCCGGCAAGCAAAGCCTTGCGAAAATGCAGGCCTTTCGCGGCCTTGGCGGCGTACAATCCTATCCGTCGCGCACCAAGGACACGGCGGACGTGGATTTCTCGACCGGCTCTGTCGGGCTGGGGGTGGCGATCACCGCCTTTGCCAGCCTGGTGCAGGATTACGTCAAGGCCCGCAACTGGGGCAGCCTGCCCGAGGGCCGCATGGTGGCGCTGGTCGGCGATGCCGAGTTGGACGAGGGCAATATCTATGAATGTCTGCAAGAGGGCTGGAAGCACGACCTGCGCAACTGCTGGTGGATCATCGACTACAACCGCCAAAGCCTGGACGGTGTGGTGCGCGAAGGCCTGTCAGACCGCATCGGCGGAATCTTCGCGGCCTTTGGCTGGGACGTCGTCACCCTGAAACACGGCGCGTTGCAGCGCGCAGCCTTTGCCGAGCCGGGGGGCGAGGCGCTGCGCGACTGGATCGACGCCTGTCCGAACCAGTTGTATTCGGCGCTGACCTTTCAGGGCGGTGCGGCCTGGCGCAAACGACTGATGGACGAGATCGGCGACCAGGGCCCGGTCACGGCCCTTCTGAACCGGCGGACCGACGGCGAACTGGCCGATGTGATGGAAAATCTGGGTGGGCATTGTCTGGCTTCGGTCAGCGATGCCTTTGACCTTGCCGCCACCCATGACCGTCCGGTGGTGTTCATCGCCTATACGATCAAGGGCTGGGGAACGCCGCTTGCGGGACACAAGGACAATCACGCCGGGCTGATGACGCCAGCGCAGATGGAAGAGTTTCGCGCCCGGATGAACATTCGCCCCGGCCATGAGTGGGACCGGGCCGAGGGTCTGGGCATCTCCGAGGCAGCCCTTGACGGCCTTCTGGCGCGCAGTCCCTTCCTGTCGGCGGGCAGGCGCCAGATGACGGCCCCGCAGATCGCGGTGCCGCAGATTGACGCGCCGGATGATGCCGAAATCTCGACCCAGATGGCCTTTGGCAAGATACTGGACGCGGTCGCGAAATCGGATCACCCGATGGCCGCGCGCATCGTCACCACCTCGCCCGATGTGACGGTGTCCACCAATCTGGGGCCTTGGGTCAACCGGCGCGGACTGTTTGCCCGTACCGGGCGTGCCGATACCTTCCGCGACGAAAAGGTGGTTTCGGCGCAGAAATGGCAGTTTTCGCCCGAGGGTCAGCACATCGAACTTGGCATCGCCGAGATGAACCTGATGCTGATGCTTGGGGCGGCGGGCTTGTCGCATTCGCTGTTCGGCGAGCGGCTTTTGCCGATCGGCACGCTGTATGATCCGTTCATCTCGCGCGGTCTCGATGCGCTGAACTATGCCTGCTATCAAGAGGCGCGGTTCTTGCTGGTGGCAACGCCATCGGGCGTGTCCCTGGCCCCTGAAGGCGGGGCGCATCAATCCATCGCCACACCGCTGATCGGCATGTCCCAGGATGGGCTTGCCAGCTTCGAGCCTGCCTTTGCGGATGAACTGGCCTGCATCATGGAATGGGCCTTTGCCTATATGCAGCGCGATGCCGCCAAGGCCGAAACCGCCGACTGGCAGCGCGAAGCGGGGGGCGGCTCGGTCTATCTGCGCCTGTCCACCCGCGCGCTGGAACAACCGCGCCGTAAGCTGGACAGTATAAGGCAGGGGGTGATCGACGGCGCCTACTGGCTGCGCGAACCGGGCCCGAACTGCGAAGTGGTGATTGCCTATCAGGGTACGGTCGCCACCGAAGCCATTGCCGCCGCAGGATCTTTGGCGGAAGGACGGCGCGATGTCGGCATTCTGGCCGTCACCTCGGCAGACCGGCTGAACGCGGGTTGGCAGGCGGCGCAGACTGCGCGGATCAATGGCCGCCCCACGCAAAGCCATATCGAGCGGTTGCTGGCCCCGATCACGCGGGATTGCCTTTTGATCACGGTGATCGACGCGCATCCGGCCACGCTGTCGTGGCTGGGGTCGGTCCACGGGCACCGGGTGGCGGGTCTGGGGGTTGAACATTTCGGCCAGACGGGCACGGTGGCCGATCTTTACCGTCATTTCGGCATCGACCGGAATTCGATCCTGCGGGTCATTTCCGGGCTTGCCCCCGGCAGACCCCTGCGCGCCGTCGGGGGGCTTTGACATGCAGCACCGGTTCTGGGCGCAGTATACCGCGCGCGACTTTGCAGCACTTGATCGCGGCAACCTGATCGCCGTTCTGCCGGTCGGGGCAATCGAGCAGCACGGCCCCCACCTGCCGATGTCGGTCGATCAGGCCATTCTGGATGGCATCATCGCCGCAACCGCGCCGCTTGTCCCCATGGATTGCCCGGCGCTGTTTCTGCCGACGCTGCCGGTTGGCAAGTCAAACGAGCATTCCGCCTGGCCGGGCACCCTGACCTTTTCGGCGCAAACCCTGATGGCGATGTGGATGGAAATCGGTGACTGCGTGGCCGCCGCCGGGGTGCGCAAGCTGGTGCTCTTGAACTCGCACGGCGGACAGATCGCTCCGATGGACATCGTGGCGCGCGACCTGCGGGTCAAGCACAAGATGCTGGCGGTGGCGGCCAACTGGTTCGCAATGGGCACGCCGCCCGGGCTGCTGACGCCCGAGGAAGACCGCTTTGGCATTCATGCCGGGGATCTGGAAACCTCGGTCATGCTGGCCCTGCACCCCGATGATGTGCAGATGCAGCACGCGCGCAACTTTCACCCCGCGATTGCCGATATCGCGCGGGACAATCGCCATCTGGGCCTGTCCATCGCGGGCAAGCTGGGTTGGCAGGCGCAGGACATGAACCCCGCCGGGGCCTGCGGGGATGCGACAAAGGCCACCGCCGCCAAGGGTCGCGCCTTCATCGACCATGCCGCCCGCCAGATCGTGACCCTGCTGCAAGAGGTCGACCGCATGCCGCTGTCCTTTCTTGACACGCCCGCCAACCCGGACGCCTGCGCATGAGCGGCCCCATCATCCAGATGGACCGTGTTTCGCGCCGTTTCGGCAAATCGGTGCTGGCCGTCGAAAACATGAGCCTTGCGATCACCGAGGGCGAGTTTGTCAGCTTTCTGGGCCCCTCGGGGTGCGGCAAGTCAACGGCGCTGAAGATGATCGCGGGGCTTTTGCCGGTCAGCGCGGGCACCATCACCATCACGCCGCCCAAGGGAAAGTCGGAACAGGACCTTGCCTTTGTGTTTCAGGAACCAACCCTGATGCCCTGGGCCAATGTGTTCGAAAACGTGTACCTGCCGCTGCGCCTTGCGGGGGTCAGCCGCAGCGAAGCCACGCCGCGCGTGACCGCCGCCCTGACCGAGGTCGGCCTGTCGCGCTTTGCAGCCTCTTACCCCCGAGAGTTGTCGGGCGGCATGAAGATGCGGGTGTCCATCGCCCGCGCCATGGTGACGCGGCCCCGGATCATGCTGATGGATGAACCCTTTGCCGCCCTGGACGAGATGACACGCGCCAAGTTGAACAACGATGTCGTGCGACTGGCCAAAGAGTACGGGCTGACGGTGATCTTTGTCACCCATTCGGTGTTCGAAGCGGTTTACCTGTCGACCCGCGTCATCGTGATGGCCGCGCGCCCCGGACGGGTTGCCGCCGACATCGCGATGGAAACACCCTGGCCGCGCAACGAGGACTGGCGCGTCAGCCCGGCCTTCTCCACCGAGGCGCGGCGGGTCTCGGAAACCTTGAAGGGGACGCTGCATGTCGACGACATCGATCACTGAAGAAGCCGCCGCCCCGGTCAATACCGAACAACTGGCGCGTGAACGGCGCGAAAGGCTGCTGTCCTGGCTGATGCCGGTCATCACCCTTGGGGCCGCAATCGGCTATTGGGAATGGGCGGTGTGGTATTACGGGATCCCGAAATACCTGATCCCGGCCCCCAGCCTGATCGTGCAAACCCTGATCAAGGATGGCCCTTCGCTGATGGTTTCGGCCTGGTTCACCGTCAAGCTCACCTTCTTTTCGCTGACGCTCGCAATCATCGGCGGGGTGCTTCTCGGCGCGGTCTTTGCGCTGTCGCGCCCGGTCGAGATGAGCCTTTTTCCCTTTGCCGTGATCCTGCAGGTCACGCCCGTCGTGGCCATTGCCCCCCTGATCCTGATCTATGTCGACAGCACCTTCGCGGCCCTGCTGATCTGCGCCTGGATCGTGGCCTTCTTTCCCATCCTTTCGGGAACGGTCATCGGGCTGCGCTCGGCCGATCACAACCTGCGCGACCTGTTCACGCTGTACCGCGCGACGCCGTGGCAGCGCCTGCGCTTTCTGTTGGCGCCCTCGGCCTTGCCGCAGTTCATGGCGGCGCTGAAGGTGGCGGGCGGGCTGTCGCTGATCGGCGCGGTGGTGGCCGAATTCGTCGCCGGGGCCGCCGGTCAGAACACTGGTCTGGCCAGCAGGATCATCGAATCTTCTTTCCGCAGCGAAATCCCCCGGATGTTTGCAGCACTTGTGCTGGTCTCGGTTCTGGGCATCGCGATCTTTGTGCTGACCTCCTGGGCGTCGCGCCGGGTGCTGGGCCATTGGCATGAAAGCGAGATCCGGCGTGAACACTGACCATTCCGCGCTGCATCTGAACGGCCAGACCGTCGCCCTGACGCTGGACGAGGGCCGCATTGCCGCAATCACGCCGGTTGCGGGGCCCGCCCGGGCAGTGATCCTGCCCCTGTCGGTTGACGCGCATGTGCATCTGGACAAGACCTTTACCATACAGCGCTGCCGCGCAACCAAACCCGGCCTGTTCGGGGCCATCGAGGCCATGGCGGCGGATGTTCCCGGCTGGACCGAAACCGACATTCGCACCCGTGGCGGCCTTGCCATGACCGAGGCGCACCACAACGGCATAAGCGCGATGCGCAGCCATGTTGACTGGGTGCAGCCCGCTGTGCCGCTGACCTGGTCGGTGCTGGGTGAGGTGGCGCAGGAATGGCAGGGCAGAGTGCATCTGCAGCGCGCGGCACTGGTGCCGCTTGATCTTTTGGGCGATGTGCAGCATGGCCCCGCCATTGCGGCCCGGGTTGCCCGCGACGGGTCGGTTCTGGGCTGTTTCGTCTATGACAACGCGGATCTTGATGCAAAACTGGCGCGGGTCTTCGCTTTGGCCGATCGACACGATCTGCACCTTGATTTCCATGTGGACGAGGGGCTTGACCCCCGGGTGCAGGGGTTCGACAGCATCGTTGCCTTGACCGCAAGCCGCAGGATGGCCGGGCGGGTGCTGTGCGGTCATGCCTGTTCGCTGGCGACCCGCCCCGAGGCCGAGGTGGCCCGCGTGCTGGACGCCGCTGCAGCCGCCGGGATCGCCTTGACCGTCCTTCCGGCGACCAACCTTCATTTGCAGGACATGGCACCGGGCCGCAGCCCCCGGCTGCGCGGTCTGGCCCCGATGCAGGAATTGCGCGCCGCCGGGGTTACGGTGCTGCTGGGGGCCGACAATGTCGCGGATCCCTTCTATCCCCACGGCAGTTACGATCAGATCGAAGTGCTGCGGCTGGCCTGCCTTGCCGCCCATCTGAACCCCGCCGAATGGCTGGACGCCATTACCAGCGCCCCGGCGCTTGCCATGGGACTGACGGCTTCGACGCTGGACGTGGGTCAGCCGGCCGATTTCATCCTGATCGAAGGCGCCAACTGGGACGCCGCCCTGCGTTCGGCGCGCAGCCCGCGCCAGATCATCCGCTCTGGCCTGAACACCTGCCTTGGAAAGGTTGCCGCATGACCGTCTCTGCCGAAAAACTGGCCGCGTTCCGGGCGGCGATCGGGGACATTCCCTGCCATGACGATGCCAGGCTTCTGGAGGCGAAATCAAAGGATTACTATTGGTACTCGCCGATCCTCAAGGCGCAGCTTGACGGCCAGACAGGCCAATTGATCGTGGTGCCGCGCAGCGAGGCCGAGGTGATCACCATTGCCGCCGCCGTGGCGAAACTGCGCATCCCGCTAACATTGCGCGGGGGCGGCACCGGCAATTATGGCCAATGCGTGCCGATGGAAGGCGGTGTGATCCTTGAGACCACCAAGCTGGACCGCATTCTGGACATCGCCCCGGGCCGCGTCACCTGCGAAGCGGGTGCCCGGCTGGAGCGGGTGGAAACCGCGGTCGCCGAAACCGGGCAGATGCTGTCGATGTTCCCGTCAACCAAGCGTCTTGCAACGATGGCGGGGTTTGTCGCAGGCGGGTCAGGCGGTATCGGGTCCCTGCGCAACGGCATGCTGCGCGACGGCGAGAATATCACCTATATCCGCATCGTTACCGTCGAAGAGGTGCCGCAGGTCATCGAACTGCGCGGGGCCGACATCCTGAAAGTGCAGCATGCCTACGGCACAAACGGCATCATCACGGCAATGGACTATGCCCTGACGCCCGCGACCGACTGGCTGCACACCATCGCGTTGTTTGACGGCTACGACCGGGCGCTGGCCTTTGCCGTTCAGGCGCAAGAGGCGGGCGTCGACGCCTTTCTGATGACCGTGGTCGAACGGCGTTTCGCGCGGTTCTACAAACGGCTTGCCGACTTTTTTCCCCCGGACAGCGACGCGGTGTTTTCCATGGTGGCGCCGGCTGCGGCCGAGGCTTTTGCGGCCCGGGTGGCGGCCCATGGCGGCCGGATCAGCCTGTCCAGATCCCTGCACGACATGGAGCAGGCCAACCTGCCCCCCGCCTGGGAATGCGGCTGGAATCACACCACCTTGCAGGCGTTGAAACACGAACCCGGGGTCTGGACCTATCTGCAAGTGGCCTATCCCCGCCCCTTCGACCCCGCCCTCGCGCTACGTCAACAGCAG
>JANMJC010000538.1:0-4803 GCA_031371185.1 Paracoccaceae bacterium
GCGAGCGGTTCGAACCCCAGGGTCGTTGAAGAGGGGCCATCGGCCTGCTGGTTGTTCACATCGACAATCGCGATCAGATTGCCAAGGTTCCAGTGGCTTGCCGACAGGGCCGCTTCCCAGGTCGCGCCCTCGTTCAACTCGCCATCGGACAGAAGCACATAGACGAAACTTTTCGACGCCTTGCGCTTCAGGCCAAGACACATGCCGACGGCGATGGGCAGGCCATGGCCCAAGGAACCGCCGGTGATTTCCATGCCCGGCGTGTAATGCGCCATGCCGGACATCGGCAGGCGGCTGTCGTCGGCGCCATAGGTTTCAATCTCGGCCTGCGACAGAACCCCCGTCTCGATCAGCGCGGCATAAAGCGCGATGGCATAATGCCCGATCGACAGCAAGAACCGGTCCCGGCCCTCCCAGGCGGGATCGTCGGGCCGATAGACCAGCGCCGCAAAATAGGCGACGGCCAGCACGTCCGCGACACCCAGGGCCTGCCCGACATAGCCCTGGCCCTGCACCTCCGCCATTTTCAGGGCAAAGTCCCGGATCCGCGTCGCCCGCAGGCGCAAATCGGCAAGCTGCGCGGGCCGGTTGGAAAGAGGGGCGCTCCGCATTGGATGGTCCTGCCTTGCACAAAGTCTTGACAATCGGCACGCGCCAAGCCCAAAAAGCAGACCTGAGTGGAGCGCTGATGAATTGATACGGTCATCATACCAATCAGTCAACACTTATTGAACCGCCCGGCTACCGTCGATCTGCGCAACCTTGGGGTACCCTGCATGGAGAACGAATCTCCGATTGTCCGCCGCAAACTTTCCCAGGAGGTTTTCGATCGCCTGTTGCAGTGGATCAACGACGGCGAATACCTGCCCGGGTCCCTGCTTCCCCCAGAGCGCCAGCTGATGGAGGTGTTCAAGGTGGGCCGCCCGGCGGTGCGTGAAGCCTTGCAGGACCTGCAAAGGTTGGGGCTGGTCTCGATTACCCATGGCGGCGGGGCAAAGGTGACCGAACCCACGGCGCAGTCGGTTCTGGGGCAGATCGCGGTGACGGTGCATCATGTGCTGGCCAGCTCGCAGCAAAATCTGGTGCATCTGAAGGAAACGCGCACCTTTTTCGAAGTGGGCATGGCCCGCATCGCGGCGGCGCGCGCGACCGAGGCCGATGTCGCCGACCTGCGCACCATCCTGTCCAAGATGGAGGCGTCGTCGACGGAATTCGCGGCCTTCATGAAGCACGATATCGACTTTCACCGGCGCATCGCCACCATCACCGGCAATCCGATCTATGTCGCCGTCAGCGAGGCGCTTCTGACTTGGCTTAGCAAGTATCATATCGGCGAGTTGCGAAAGGTGGGCCGCGAGGCGCAGACCCTGGAAGAGCATCGCCAGATCATCGACCGCATCGCCTTGCATGATGTCGAAGGCACGGCGGCGGCGATGCAGGTTCATCAGACCCGCGCCGCCGATCTTTATGCCCCGCTTTCCGAAGAAAAAGTGACCAGCGCGGTCCGGTAAGGGCCCAGCACAAGGCCCGCAGCCGGGGTTGCAGCCCATGACCCGTTCGCCGCCAAAAGGCTGACCCGGGCCGTTTTCGGCAGATCCGGCCGAACGGCAGACTCGCCGGTATTCGCGGCAAGCAGATGGGTCTGCGGGCCGCGATCCCAGGCCACCACCGCCAGCCCAGGGCACCTCGCCGCGCGACGGGCGGATCCTGCGGCGGCGGCAAGCACCGCCTGAACCGCCATCAGCGGAACCGGCCTTGCACGCGCGTCGATCACACCGAACGGACCGAATGGCGCGGCCAGGGTCAGGCATTCCACTGCCGAACCCGCGCAGGCGGCAGCAAGTCCAACGGCATAGGCCGCGCCAAACAGGGCGGCATGCCTTGGATCGTTGCCGGCCATGGCGATGCGCGTATGCTGCGGGTTGGCCGCCACACTTGCGCCGTAGGGCGCATGCCGGGCCCCTAGGGTACAGGGGCCAAGCCAGACCGGCCGTCCCCACGACAGTTGCGCCGCCGAGGCAAGGATCGCGGGATAGGCCGACAGGGTTTCCATCACCGAAACATCATCCGCCGCATGAACGATGGCACAGCCCCCGAAATAGACCGCGTCGGCCAGGGGTCCGGGCGGGTTCCGGTTGAACTCGGTAAAGAAAGACGGCGTGCCCGCCAGAATGCGCCCGGTGAACCCCGCTGTGCGCAGGGCCGATATCAGATCGTCCACCGCCACTTCGCCGGGCGGAAGACTGCCGGTGGGCGAGGTCTTGAACTCGCGGCGCGGGGCAACCAGCAGGGCCGGAGGCGGGTTTGCACGGCCAATGGCAGCCAGCACCGCCGCCGCTTCGGTCGCCGGATCGCGGGCGGGCAAGATCACCTCGACCACCGGGGCCGCGCCGATCGCAGAGGCAATTGCCAGACCGATTGCAAGGTCTTGCGCCGGCTGATCCGGGGCCCAACGCAGGATGAGATGCTGCGCGAGGCCGGACGCAAGGTGGGAGATGTCTCCGGCAAGCGCCTCGGGCCGGTCGGCAAACAGCGCCATTCGCGGCATCTTGCCGATCCCCGGACCCAACCGCAGGCGCAGATCACCCTTTTCGGTCGTGCCCCGCGCACCGGGCTGCGCTGAGCTTATGGTCAGCGTCACGGTTTGAAGATCTTGTGTGCCCTGCGTCAGGACATAGGGCCTTGGCCGGGACAGCGGGCGCACAAAGGTCTTGTAGGACGCATCGGCCCAGTTGCGCTGATCTTCCATCTCGAAGGCATCGCCCGTCATCGCGACCCGCACCGACAGCCCCGGCTGCGGCACATGGGTGATGGCCGCGATACCCGTCGCCGGAGTGTCCGGGGCGATAAGGTCAGGAAACCGCGCCGAAATCCGCGTTCCGTCGGGCGTTTCGATGTCCAATGGCAATCCGGCAACCTCGGCGGGGTGCAGCAGCACAAAGCCGGTCCGGTTGGTGGGAAAATCCGTGACGGCAAGGCCAGTCGCGGTCATCGCAACCACACCCTCCGCCGTGCCGGTGATGGTCATCGCATAGTCGAACCGCCCCTCCGGCCCTTCACAACGCGCGTCATAGGCGACGTCAAAGCGTTCGGGGCTTTCGGTTACCCGCAGATCCGTGATCGCTGCCGCATAGGTGCCCCAGCCCGTATCGCGCGCAAGGTAGTTGACGGCGCGCAGAACCTCGATCCCGGCATGGCGGATCGATCGCAGATTTCCATCTTCCAGAATTGCCGACAGATTGCCCGCCTGCAATCGGCGGCGGAACGGCGGCGCTTCCGGTGTGCCGAACAGGTCTCGGGCGCTTGCCGGTCTCATGGTTTGGGATGTTCCGTCACGCTGAAGAAATCAACACCCTTTGAGCGGACCATCGACCGCGTGGCCGCGTCGAAGTCACGGAAATGGTCCGAGCGCAGATGCAGCTCGAAGGCGGCGCGGTCGGTGTAGATCTCGTACAGAAGCACGCGGCCCGCCGGCCCTTGTTCGGGGATCAGGACGTCAAAACGCCGACAGCCCGGCTCGGCCGCAACAGACTGCGCGGCATTGGCGCGGATGGCGCGAAGGAAGGCCGAAAGATCGGTCTCGATGACATCAAGCCGCACGGTCACGGCAAATCCCGCCGTCATGCGGGTCTCCAGACAAAGGGTGCCTCGGCCTGATGCGAGCCTGCGGCGCGATAGGCGGCATCGACCAGCGCAAAGGTGCGCAGATTGTCTTCGCCACAGGTTTCCGCAGCATGGCCGTGGCGGAACCGCTCCAGGAAATGCGCGCAGGCGGAAAACGCGCCTTCCTGACTGGCATGCCAGGGCTCTGCCGTCCAGGGCAGCAAGGCCGAGGAGATGTCCTGCACCGTCGTCTTGCCGTGCCGGGTCACGCTCATCCTGTAGCCCGGATGCACGATCAGGGTGCCGTCGGGGCCCTCGACCTCCATCAGGGTCTGGGGAAACGGATCGGGGTCGCGCTGCGCCTGATAGGTGCATTCGACCACGCTGACCGCCCCGGTTTCATGCCGCAGCAGCATTGTCGCGGTATCCTCTCCAACAAGTCCGGGGCGCCGTTGCTGGGTTTCGCAGGACAGGCGAACCACCTCGCCCATGATGGCACGGGCAAGATCCAGGACATGAATACCCACATCGGCGATCACCAGATTCGGTTCACGCAGGAAATAGGGCTGGGTCGCGTAAACATCGAAGCCTGTTCGAAACAGGATGCGGGCCCAGGTGGGTTGGCCGATCACGCCTGTGGAAATCGCCGTGCGCACGGCACGCATCGGGGCCTGAAAGCGGAAGTTCTCATGCACCGCCAGCCAGACCCCGGCCCGGTGAGCAGCCTCTACGATGGCAACGCAGTCGGCCAGGGTCGAGGCGAAGGGCTTTTGCACGACGACGCCAATCCGTTGGGAAATCGCCAGTTCCGCAAGCTGACGGTGGGTTTCGTGCCGCGTGACGATATCCACCAGATCGGGCCTTTCCGCCCGCAGCATGACCTCGGCATCGGTGTAATGCGGCACGCCGTAGCGCTCTCCGGCCGATTTTGCCTTGGCCGCGTCCATGTCGCAGACCGCCGTCAGGTCGGCGCCATCGGGGCGCAGGTGGCGCCAGGACTGCAGATGGTTCTCGGCGTAAAAGCCGCAACCGATGACCGCGATTCGAACCCGGTCGCGCATTACACTTGCCCCAGGATGTGATTTCGCAAGACGCCGATGCCCTCGGCCTCGATCTCGATCACATCGCCCGGCCGCATGAACACCGGCGGTTTGTGGAACAGGCCGACGCCGGCAGGTGTTCCGGTGGTGACGATGTCGC
>JANMJC010000548.1:0-3626 GCA_031371185.1 Paracoccaceae bacterium
CGCGTTGGCCGATCAGATCGTCGCGCGCGGCTTCCAGTTGCCCGATCTCGGCCCGCAGCGCCGTCATTTCGCGGCCAAAGTCAGCCAGCCTTGCCGCGCGCTCGGCGTCGTGGGCCTTGGCCAGCCGTTGATGTTCCGCGCGCAAGGCGTCGATTGCGGACGCCCGTTCGGCCAGCTCGTCGCGCATCCGCGCCCGGTCCAGACGCGCGCCGCGCGCGGCCCCCGACAACCGCGCCACCGCGCCCCGCATCGCCCGATCGACGGCGTCCAGAGTGCCGGACTGCGCCCAGATCGCCTGCACCGGCGCGATCTGCGCCGCCGTCACCTCGGGCATCCCGGACAGGGGTGCCACGAGGCGGTAGACCTGCAATGCCTGGGGCAGAACCGCCTCGATCTCGGCGACGGGCGCGGCGGATTTGCGGGCGCGGCGCAGACCGGCATCCATGAAGTGGTGCGCGAACAGGTCCAGCCGCGCCGCATCGGGGGAAAGGTTCAGGAACCGCGCAAGTCGTTGCAGGGTCTCCGCCGGTTCATCGACCAGCCGGTCATAGGACAGGACCAGGTGTCGCGCCTGATCGAACCTGTCCCACATCTGCCCCATATGCGACAACCACAGCGCCGCACCTTCGGGCAATTGGCGCCCGATCTCGTAGAAGTCAGGGGTGCGTTCGGCCCTTGTGCGCTGCGACTGGGCCGCCTCGGTGGGGTCGCGCAGGACATGGACAAGGTCGATCCGCTGAAAGCCCGCGTCGCGCAGCAGGGGCAGCCAGAACTCCAGCAACAGGCACAGGCGCGGGTCCTTCAGAACGGCCACGTCGCTGTTGGCGAAATCGGCGGCCAGCCAGGCCCGCGCTTCGCCCAGAAGATCATCCAGCGCGCCCGCGGCCTGCAAAATGGCCGCGCGGCCCTGAAAGGCCGGCGCATCCCAGGAACCGCCCAACCGCGCCAGCAGCCTTTCGTTCAGGGCCAAAAGCGCGTCATGCTCGAAAAAGCCCTTCTGGTTTTCCTCGTTGGCGTAGTCGGCTGCAAACCCCAGATCAGCGCCCAGGGCGGCAATCGCCGCCGTCACCGCAGAGGTGCCCGTCCGATGCGGGCCCAGACACAGAATCATGCGTTTCGGGCTCATCACGTCCAACCAGAAATCCATTTCCAGTCCCGAAATCAGGCCCGGAACCTCGTGACACCTTACAGGGGCTGCGGCGCCTAAGCAAACCATCTTGCCGGGAACAGGCGCCTTTGCGGCGTTTGGGGCCCAAGCCCTGCGCCCGGGGGGCCGAACATGAACGGCCGTTCAGACCTGCCGCGCACACAGCGGCAAGGTCTTAGCGCCCGACCCCGACATAAAGTTCGAATCCCGCCGCCTTCACTTCGTCCGGCGCATAGACATTGCGCAGGTCGGCCATGCGCGGGCTGGCCATCTTGCGGGCCAAACGCTCCAGATCCAGGCCCCGGAATTCGTTCCACTCGGTCAGGATCACCACCAGATCGGCCCCCTGCGCCGCCTGATAGGCGTTCTCCACCCACCGCACACCGGGCAGCAGGGCCTCGCCCTCGCGTTTGCCCTGCGGGTCGGCGACGCGCACCTTCACCCCCGCCCCCACCAGGGCCGGAATGATGGTCAGCGACGGCGCATCGCGCATGTCGTCGGTGTTGGGTTTGAACGTCACGCCCAGAATGGCGATGGTCTTGCCGTTCAACTGCCCGTCGCACAGGTCAACGATCTTGTCGATCATCCGCCGCTTGATCTCTTCGTTGACCTTGATGACCGTCTCGGTGATCTGCATCGGGACGGCATGTTCCTGCCCGATCCGCGCCAGGGCCTTGGTATCCTTGGGAAAACAACTGCCGCCATAGCCGGGGCCGGCATGCAGGAACTTGTTGCCGATGCGACCGTCCAGCCCCATCCCGCGAGAGACGTCCTTGATGTCGGCCCCCACCCTTTCGCACAGCGCCGCGATTTCGTTGATGAAGGTGATCTTGGTCGCCAGAAAGGCGTTGGCGGCGTATTTGATCATCTCGGCGCTTTCCAGACCGGTAAACACGATCGGGAATTCGCGCAGGAACAGCGGACGATAGACGTCGGACATCACCTTTTGCGCGCGCTTGTTCTCGATCCCGACAACCACCCGGTCCGGGCGCATGAAATCGTCGATCGCCGCCCCTTCACGCAGAAACTCCGGGTTCGAGGCGACGTCGAAGTCGGCATCGGGGTTCGCGGCCCTGACCGCTTCGGCCACGCGGCGGTTGGTGCCGACCGGCACTGTCGATTTCGTCACGATCACGGCATAGCCGGTCAGGGCCTGCCCGATTTCGGCCGCCGCCTGCATGACATAGCTCAGGTCGGCATGTCCGTCGCCGCGCCGCGTCGGGGTTCCGACGGCGATAAAGACCGCATCGGCCCCCGCCACCGCCTCGGCCAGGTCCAGCGTGAACCGCAGCCGCCCGGCGGCCACGTTCTTGGCCATCAACTGCTCCAGACCGGGCTCGAAGATCGGCACTTCGCCCCGGAGAAGCAACGCGATCTTTTCGGGATTCTTGTCGACGCAGATCACGTCATGACCGAAATCGGAAAAGCACACCCCCGAGACCAGCCCGACATAGCCCGTCCCAATCATCGCAATCTTCATCTTGTCCCGGCTCCGATCTGCTGATCGGTCCTGCATAGAAAGGCCCCGACAAGGTGTCAAACGGGAAAGGGGGGCCGCCCAAGGCAGCCCCCCATGGGTCGCAGCGCGCCCGCGCGAAAGTCAGACGCGCAGCCAGATCGCCGGGGCCGCAACCGCCGCGATTTCCGACGCCAGAAAGCCCCAGGTTGACGGCGCCCCGGTTGCGTAGGTCAGCGTGCGCCGCAGGACCTTGCGCGCCGAAGTCGAGGGTGCCCCGCCGTTGATGTCCGGGGTGGCGTTCGCACCCCAGATCGACGTGGTCGCCGTCGAGTTGGTGCGCAACCCCAGCCAATAGGTCTTTCCCTGACGCAGGGTCAGCGCGGCGGTGGCGGTCTTGACGCCAACGGTGCCCAGGTCGATGTCCGCCGTTTCCACCAAAAGCGCGTTGGGCCGGCCGTTCACATCGGAATCGTAGACCACGAACTTGCCAAGCGAGGATGCGACCGCCGTGGTGCAGTTGGCGGCGATGCCGGTGACCACGATATCGGCACGGGGCAGGTACGGGTACAGATCCACCCGCCCGGCCGCCCCTGCCGAGGTGGACAAAGTCGTGCCCGACCCCATGGTCGTCATCACGAAATCGCCCGAGACCGGCATCAGGAACGGCACGTCGCGTTGGGCGTCGATCACCCGGGTCTCGCCGCCAACCCGTGCCTTCAAGGTCGCGGTGGTCGAATTGTACCACAGCGTGCCATCCACCGGCGACCCGGGGTCGGCGGCCTGTCCCGTCAGGATCAACGGCCTGGCAAGGGTTACCGATCCGGTGGTGGCTGCCGCCGAAAGGGCATCGTTGAAGGTCGCGCCATCGGCCGAAACCCGCAAGAGGAAATTGTCGCTGCCGCCAAGCCCGAACTGGGCTCGGGTCGAAAAGCCGGTCTTGAAGGTGGTCCAGGCATTGTCGCCGGAAGAGGCCTTGTTCAGGGTCAGTTCGGTCCCGGCGCCGGCGTGATTGAACAGCAC
>JANMJC010000027.1:0-5897 GCA_031371185.1 Paracoccaceae bacterium
ATTCAGGTCGTCGTCGGTCAGCACCCGTACTTGCAAGGCTACCTGCCCGTCCAAGCCCTGGCGCGGCATTTGCGCGGGCAGAAACCCCTGCCCCAAGGCTGGGTGAATGTGGGCACGGAAGTGGTGACGCGAACACCTGGATCGCCGCGATGGTGGACACCTTGAACACCGACCCCAAATACAAGGACATGAAGCTTGTCGCCACCGTCTACGGCGACGACCAGCCTGAAAAGTCCACCACCGAGATGGAGGCCCTGCTTGCCAATTATCCCGACCTTGTCGGCGTGATCGCGCCGACGACCGTGGGGATCGCGGCGGCGGCACAGGTCGTGCAGTCGCGCGGGATTGCCGATACGGTCCATGTGACCGGTCTGGGCCTGCCTTCCGAAATGCGCGACTTCATCAAGGACGGCACGGTATCGGCCTTCCAACTGTGGTCGCCCTATAACGAAGGCTGGCTGGCGGTGCATTTTGCCCTTGGCGTGTTGGACGGGTCGATCAAGAACGAAGTCGGCGAGACCTTCGAGGTGCCGAACCTCGGCACGATCACGATCAACGAGAAGAACGCGATGAACACCCAGGCCGAACTGACCAAGTTCGACGCCACAAACATCGACGACTTCGACTTCTGATCTTGTCCAAAGCCACGGGGAATGCGCAAATACCGCTTCCCCGTGGCCCCCTGCCTGCCCCCCTTCAGAACGGACTTTTTCATGAACCGCTACGACTTCGACGCCCAGGTTGCGATCATCACCGGAGCCGGCCAGGGCATTGGCCTGACCGTGGCCGAGCGTATGCTGGCGGGCGGCGCCTCGGTTTCGATCTGGGACCGCGACCAGAAACTGCTGGACGGCCTTGCCCGGAAATACGCGGGTTCCGACAAGGTGCAGGTGGTGAATGTCGACATCGGCAGCCTTGCCTCGGTCGAGGCGGGCACGGCAGAGGTGATGCGCCGGTTCGAAAAGATCGACATCCTGATCAACAACGCCGCCATCGTCGGCCCGAATGCCAATACCTGGGAATACCCCGCGCAGGCCTTCATGGATGTCGTTCATATCGGTCTGAACGGAACCTTTTTTGTCTGCCGCTCGGTCGTGCCCCACATGATCGCCCGGAATTACGGACGCATCGTCAACGTCGCCTCGGTCGCGGGCAAAGAGGGCAATCCCGGCGCCCCGGCCTATTCGTCGATGAAGGCGGGGGTGATTGCGCTGACAAAATCCCTGGGCAAGGAACTGGCGAAGTTCGAGATCGCGGTGAATTGCGTCACACCCGCCGTGGCAAAAACCACCCTCGCCCTTAGCCAGGACCCCGAGTTCCTGAAGATGATCCTGTCGAAGGTGCCGCGCGGCCGGATGCTGGAACTGGACGAGGCGGCGTCGATGATCTGTTTTCTGGCGACGGCCGAAAACTCCTTCACCACCGCCGCCGTGTTCGACTTGTCAGGTGGGCGCGCGACCTACTGATCGGGGCCCCTACCCGAAATCGGACAGATACCGGTCACACAGCGCCGTTGAGCCCGCCGTAAAGTCCGCGCCCATCGACCGGGCCAGTTCGGTGTCGCTATGCGACCCGATCCAGGCCACCAGAAGCAAGCGGCGCAGCATCAGGAAGGTCGGAATTTCGGCATCGTCCGCCGCGGCCAAGTCAAGCACGCGGCGATATCCCAGCTTCCAGGCCTCGATCAGATCGGGCACCTGGGGGTGGTGTTCGTGAAACGACACCGGGGTTGCGGCGTCGTACATGTACCAGCTGAACCCGCAATCGTCAAAATCGATGACCTTGACCGTGTCGCCGTCGATCAGCAGGTTGGCCAGCCGCAGGTCGCAGTGGATCAGTCCGAAACGGTCGTTGCCGGCACCATAGGCGGCCAGGCGGCGCTCGATCAGATCCACGGTGCGGCCAAACAGGGCGGCGGTCGGGTCATCGACCCCCAGACCATCGCGCCAGCCTCCCCAATGCGGCCTTGCCCCCAGAGCGGTTTCAAAGGTCCATTGCGGGCGCGCAAACCAGGTCGGGCGCTGCCAGTTGCGGGCGTGCAGATGCATGCGGGCCGTCACTTCGCCCAATCGTTCGAAGGGGCGCCGCAGATCTTCACCGATCCCCGGTTCAACCCCGCTTTCCCAGATCGACAGGACGATGTGGCGCGGATCGGGCAGGCGGGGGTGGCCGACCACCTGAATGATCTGGCCATCGCGTCCCGGTACCGGGACGGGCGTTTCGACCACGCCCTGAGCGCGCAAGTCCTGCAACCACGCCAGTTCCGACGCGATTGCCACGCGGGAATGATAGCCCTGCCGGTGGATGCGCAGGGCCCAGGACCGGCCGTGCGGCGCCCGAACGCAATAGGTGGCGTTTTCCGACAGGTTCACCAAGGTGACCGTCAGCCCGGGCGGAAGCGCATAGTTTTCAAGCGCCCGCGTGGCCAGGTCCAGAAGGATCGGCAATTGTTGGTCCAGGCCTGGCCGGTCGAACGCGCTCATCTTCTCACCTTACCCCCGGGGCAAACGCCTGCGCGCGGGTTCTTGCACGATTTGACGCCCGGCCCAAGGGCGCCCGCGCGAAAAACGATTCTTGCGGGAAGGCTACAGCGGATCCTCGGCGGTGAAGTGACGGGGGAAGAATGCCGCGACACTGGTCATCACGGTGGCCTGCGCCTCTTGCAGGTCATAGGGCGCCGACAGGGTCATCCTGTCCAGCCAGACGCCTTCAACCGTCACCCGCAGCACCCTGCTGATCCGCGCGGCGTTGCCCGAATACCCGTGATCGGCGTTCATCCGGGCGCAAAGCGCCTCCAACTGGTCATTGTAGAACTGGTCGTTCGAGCCGCAGTTTTCCTGATAGATCGGACGGCTTTGCGCCTCGCCCCAGAAGGCGCACCAGGCCGACAGCCGGTCTGGCGTGAAGATGCGCGGGTTGAAATCGGCAAGCAACATGGCGCGGATCTTTTCAGCGGCCGAGGGGCCGGCATTGGCGAGGGCGACCGTCCAGTTCAGACGATATTCTTCGGCCATGTACAACAGCGTCTCGGTCAACAGATTTTCCTTGGACCGGAAGTGGAAGTTCACCAACCCGTGCGACAGATCGGCGATACGGGCGACCTCGCTCATCGTGGTGCGCGCATAGCCGTGGCGGGCGATGGTCGTGATCGTTGCCTCGATCAATTGCAGACGGCGTTCATCGCGCGGCAGCTTGCGCGGCGGCGGGCCTGGTCGTTGCACGTCTTCGGCGATGGCCATGCGGTCTTCACTCCTGCAATCCCGTTTCAATAGCGCAAAAGGGCTGCTTGAAAAGCGGAATCCTGTTCTGATTGACAGAACAGTCAGAACGATGCGACGCTTTGCCGGATCTCGACCCCGCAGCGGAGGTGACGTTGCAGAGGAACCCGGCGCGCGATCTGACCCCACCGAACGCGGCGTTTCTTCGCGCACCCACCCGCCTGCGAAGGGGGGGTAGGCCCTGTTCCGCCAACGCGACGGCGCGCAAGCCAGTTGGGACTTTGGCGGGCTGAAGATAGACGGCAATGTCCTGTCCAAGGGGGCGATACTGTCCCATGCCAAAAAGACCAGGGTCGGCGTCGTCACCGGGGCCTGCGGGTCGTTCATCCTGAACAAAGGCACCGCCTTGTCGCAGATCCAAGCTGGTCTCCGGACGGGCGGACTTGGGCCGCAACCCAGGCGACGCGCGCGCTGCACGATGTCAAGATGATCATGCGGGTGCGGGTCGTACAAAGGCCGTTCCTTGCGCTTGCCCGACGCTCGGCCACAACCATGCTTGACCGCGACCGTCTCCAAGGCGTCTCCGTCGATGCAAATCAGGTCGATGATTCGCCGGATCGTGATCGGATCATGCCGACCAACGGTCTTCTCCCCGCGCGCCACTCCAAGCGGATAGACCACCCGATGACCGGCCAAGGCGGCATGGGCGCAAGACACCATCTGCACCATGTTCTGCGATCTGTCGGTTGCCGATCCGCCCGATGATCCGTCAACCTTGATGGCCGATGGCACCCGGTAGCCCATGGACGTGATCCGCTCGGAAAAGGCCGCGTAGCAGGTCCCGACCAGCCGTTGATCCTGGGTGAGTTTCAGGCGCGGCGACAAGTGACCCACCACCGCATTGCGCGCGTCAACCTCGGTCTCCCTTTTGCGCCCATCCCGGCTGACCGCGTACACATCGGCCTTGCCCCCATGGCGCATCGCGGTTGCCCCGCCCATCCTGCGCCATAGTTCATCGCCTGTCGCCACGGTTGCGCTCCCCGAATTGATCATTCGCCCAAGATTCCATCGGCCCGCGCAAGCCTTCCGGCAACTCCCAAGGCTTCACGACAATGGTTCCTTGAGTCACCCACATGTTCCGGCAAAGCCGCCACAGGCGCGACACCGCCCCGTCTGGATCGGGGTTCTGCGGCCCTCTGGAATAGATGGCGCTGACAAGCCGCGTCATGCCGCCACCGGATGAAAGCTGCCGGAATAGCTGTTGGAAATCGTGGTATAGTCGATCTTGCCAGCCCTATAGGCGTCCCGGATGAAATCAGGATCGAACCCGGCGAGACTGCATGCCATGCTGAAATCCTTCGACACGCCGGAAAGCCAGCGATGCGCCTGTTGCCTTTTCAGATCATCCCGGCCCGGACTCAAGGCGTCCATCCCCACACTGATGCAAATTCAACCCGGATGATCCCCCGTTGTGCCTCGTACAGAAGCGTGTCCCGGACCTTCCAGTTGATGATCTGAACTTCCTGTTCCTCGTCGCCGGGGTGATACGAAGGCACCGATAGAATGGTTGAACGCGGCACTTGGGCTTGGCTTTGCTGGCGGTACAAGGGCGATCCGCATTCGCCGTTCCAGCGCGTCAAGGGCAACACCAGGCTGGTCTATGGCCGGTGCCTTGCCCGGTGGGAGGCGGCGATTGCCGAGGCGGCCATGGCGCAGGCCGACTATGCGCAGTTGATGGACTGGCGCGCGGCCATGGAAGAGAATGGTCGCACCCGGTCCTACATCAAGCGACATTTCACCATGCTGCCGATGGTGGTCCGCTATGGCGCGGCGCTTGGCGATACCGAATGCAAGCGGCTGTGCGACATTTTCTCTGCCACCCAACTGCGCGGCCTGAACACGCCGCGCCGCAAAGAGTACATAACGCGGGATCAGGTCGCGGCCTTCGTGGTTGCGGCCGACAAGGCGGGCCACCCCGCGATGGGAACCGGGATCATGCTGCAATTCGAACTGGCCTTGCGCGGCGTCGATTTGCGCGGCCAATGGATCAAGGCCAAGGCCGGAGATGTGGGCGGGATCATGCACCAAGGGCTGCTCTGGCAGGACGGGTTGACCTGGGACATGATCGACAAGGATCTGATGCGGACTGCCAAGGGGAATTCAAAATCCGCGTCCTCGTCGCCGGAACCGATGCTGTTGGGCCTGGCGCATTTGCCCGAGTGCGGGCGCGGCTTGAGGCCGTTCCGTCTGCCAAGCGTGTGGGGGCCGTGATCGAGACGCCGGAAGGCCGCCCCTACCTTGTGCGGCACTGGAGCAGCTTGTTCCGCAAGATCGCCACCAAGGCCGGGATACCGCCCGAAATCCAGTCCCGCGATACAAGGTCGGGGGCGGCAACCGAGGCGGAACTTGTCGGGGTGAACCTTGGCGCAATCCGGAAAATGTTGGGCCATGCCGACCAGATCACCACACAAGGCTACACGCGCGGCGATGCGATTCTTATCCGCCTCGCCTCTCGGTCGCGGACGGTTGGAACGAAGACAGGACGGCAATGATCCTACCGCAATCCAACGAAAAAGAAGGGTGGCGCCTAAATTCCTGAAGACGATGGTGAACCCGGAGCGATTCGAACGCCCGACCCTCAGATTCGTAGTCTGATGCTCTATCCAGCTGAGCTACGGG
>JANMJC010000078.1:0-2840 GCA_031371185.1 Paracoccaceae bacterium
CGCCATCGCGGCCATTGACAGAAATGCAAAGGTCATCGCCGCCGAAATCCCGGTGCGCGACCACCCCGTCGCCGCGACCATCGGCGTCAGCAACACCGGCAGCGAGAACAAGGCCCCCATCGCCACGCAGCCCATCACCCCGCCCGCCGCCACGATCACCCAACGATAACTTGATTCCACGTGACTGCTCCCGGATTGCACCCCGCCCCTTAGTTTGATATCAATCCTTTATGAACATGGCAACCCTTCCCCTCTCGACCGTCCAGCAGATCCGCGACACCTGCCTGTGCCTCGCCACGCAGCGCGCCGCCCGCCTGCTCGCCCGCCGCTTTGACAAGCTGTTCGCGCCCTTGGGCATCACCAACGGCCAGTTTTCCCTGATGGTCGCCCTGTCCGGCAACTGGAAACCCCGCTTGGGCGAGCTCGCACAGTTCCTCGCCATGGACAGCACCACCATGACCGCCGCCATCAAGACGCTGGAGAAACGCGGCCTCGTGATGCTGACGCCCGACGAAAACGACGCCCGCGCCCGCCGCCCCGCCCTGACCGCCGAAGGCCACAAGATCACCGCCGCCGCCGTCCCGCTGTGGCACTCCGAACACGCCGCAGTGCAAGCCGAACTCCCAAGCCACAACACGCGCGAGTTGTCAAAGGTGCTGGCGCAACTGGGGTAGTCCTTCGACTTGGCGGATTTGTCCGTCGACAAATCTGCCCGCGCCTGCCTGCCCCCGGCAGGCGCGATACCGCGCCAGCCCAGTCAGGCGCGGTCCAATTCCGGCAGCGTTGGGCCTGCTCGGAACCCCTTGCCCAAACGGCGTTCCGCCTCATGGGCAACGGACCGAAAAACGCTCCACAGGAGCGTTTTCAGATCGGTCCGAAACCGAAACCCCTAGCCAAACGTCGTCTTGAAATCCCCCGGCAAACTCGCCTCCAGCAGTTCCAGGTCCGCCGAACACGCCGCGTAGCGTGCCAGCATCCCGGGCGGCAGGACAAAGGCGTCGCCCGGGGCCAGATCGCGGTCGGGCTGGCCTTCGGCTTGCAGCACCATCGAGCCCTCCATCACGAAGGTGAAATGGATATCGCTGTCGTGGCGGCTGGCGGGGGGCACGGCGCTGCCATCAAAGCGCGCGACCTGAATGTTCGCCACCCCCTTGGTGCCCGCCGCAATGCCGGTGTCGCGGCAGGTGAACCCCGGGATTCGGAAGGGCTGCCACGTCGCGCCCTCGCGCACATGATGCACAAAGCGCTGACCGTCCCATTCCCGCGCCGGATCGCCGCGCCGGTTCGGCAGGGTCACGACGTGGTCGATGGTGGTGACATGTTCGGCTGGAACGCCCAGTTCGATCACCTCGATCGCCGCCGACGCCTCGCACACCCGGTGCCGGATGCCCGGCGGCTGGATCACGCAATCGCCCGCCTGCAGCCGCATCTTGTCGCCCTGATCTTCATACAGGACATCGACCCAGCCCCGGTAGCAAAAGATCAGCTGAAACCCGACGGTGTGATAATGCACCATGTCGGGAACCGGGCCGCCATCGGGAATGCGGATGTGGCTGGCGATCATCGCCCCGCCCAACCGCGACGGGATCAGATCGCGGTAATGCATGCCCGCGCGCCCGATCACCCAAGGCGCGGAATCGCGCAACCGGCGGACGCCGAATTCGTGCAGGGTCGGCGGCTGGATCAGCGGCGGGGTCAGCGGGGCGATGTCGATTTCCGTGCCATTGGGGGCCGTCAGATGCGGGCCACCGGGGAATTGCGCCGGATCATCGGTCAGAATCCGGATCCTTCCCGGCGGCACCTTCGCCCCCTTCTCGATGCGGATCCGCAGGCCATGGCCCGAAAGGCTGGCAACCGAAGGGTCGTCGGCGGGAAAGATGTTTTCCAGCCGGAACCCCAGGGTGCGGGTGTAAAACGGCAGATCGGCGCGCAACTCGGTGGTCGGCAGAACGACTTCGGCAAGGATTTCAGCGGTCATGGGCGTTCCTGATGCGGGCAAGGGGCGGAGTTTGGTGGTTTCCGTCCGATTTGCAAGGCGCTTTGCAACGGCTCGCAACGAAAAGGGGGGCACCGGAATGCCCCCCCTTGATGCCTGCACATATGGTCAGGCGGCAGGTCGGTTGTCCGCCGGCGCGCCCCGGGTTCTCCACAGCGAAAACAGCACGCCCGCGGCAAGGATCGCAAAGGTGATGCCCAACGACAGGGATGCGGGGAACTTCTCCCAATCCATCAGTTCCGCGATGAAGATCTTGGACCCGATGAAGATCAGCAACACCGACAGCGCGTATTTGAGATAGGCAAAGCGGTGCAGGATCGCCGCAAGCGCGAAATACAGGGCGCGCAGGCCAAGGATCGCAAAGATGTTCGAGGTATAGACGATGAAGGGGTCGGTGGTGATGGTGAACACCGCCGGGACCGAGTCGACGGCAAAGATCAGGTCGGCAATCTCGATCAGCACCAGCGCCAGAAACAGCGGCGTGGCGAAGCGCACCAGCTTGCCGGTTTTCGGATCGGGCGCCTGCACGAAAAACGCCGAGCCGTGCAGCTCTTCGGTCACCCGCATGCGTTTCTTGAAGAATTTCAACACCGGGTTCGCGCTGATGTCATGCTCTTTCTCGCCCGCCGCGAACAGCATCTTCACCCCGGTCAGGATCAGGAAAACCGCAAAGATGTACAAGATCCAGTGGTACTGGGCGACCAGCGTCGCCCCGATCCCGATCATGATGCCGCGCAGCACGATCACGCCCAGAATGCCCCAGAACAGCACGCGGTGCTGGTACTTGCGGGGAATGGCGAAATATCCAAAAATCAGCGAGATCACGAAGATGTTATCGAGCGCC
>JANMJC010000087.1:0-4566 GCA_031371185.1 Paracoccaceae bacterium
CCAATCGTTATGAAACGGTTTTGCGTCCCTCACCCCCAAACCCCCTCAAACTCCCGCCATTCCCCCTTGCTCATCCCGCTCGTCTCTTGCCCCACAACCTCACCCTTCAACCGCCGCTTCAAAACCTCAATCGCCTTGCCGCTCAACGTCACCCCCCCCATCCGGTAATCCTCGAACGCCCCGAACGCCAGCGGCACCCAATCCTTGACACAGGCCGCAATCGCCTCGGCATAGACCCGGATCTCATACTGCGCATGGGGATCTGCCCGTAGTCGCAGAAAGTGGAACAGGTTGTGCAGATCGACCTTCCAATACCATTGGGTATAGATATTGGCGGGCAGGTTCATCCGCGCCAATTCCCGCGCCAATCCTTGCTGACCGTCCTGGGAAAGCATTTCCTCGTAATGGTCATAGGCGCGGTTGGCGTCGCTTTTCAGCAACTCCAGCACCCGCGCCGATTCAGCGCCGGTTAAGGTTTCGCCCCTACCCTGATTGTTGACCACAGATTGGGCGGCCAGATGTTCGGGGGCGGGAATGTAGAACTCACGATCCAGGATCGAATAGCGGGCGGAGTATTCGTTGACGTTGGCGGTGCGGTGCCTGATCCACTGGCGTGCAACGAAAACCGGCAGTTTGACGTGCAGCTTGATCTCGCACATCTCGAACGGGGTCGAATGCCAGTGGCGCATCAGATAGCGGATCAGCCCGTCGTCGTTCTGCACATGCTTGGTGCCCGCGCCGTACGACACCCGCGCGGCCTGCACGATGGCGGCGTCGTCGCCCATATAGTCGATGACGCGGATGAAGCCGTGATCCAGCACCTCATGCGCGCGGTACAGATGGGCCTCCATCCCCGGTGAGGTGGCGCGCAGGGTCATCCGGGGGGTGGCACGGGCGGCCTCGATCTCGGCGATCTGGTCGGGGGTTAGCGGCATGAGGGGATCCTTCGCGGGCATGAGTCGAGCGATACTATATCTGGTGGGGGTCAATCCGACAAACCGCCAGATGTTCGCGGGGCACCGCAGGGCTTTCGGACGCATTCCCTTTTGACTTGATCCCAGTTTTGGCGCATTCTTTCGGCAAAATACAAGAAACAACCTTGGGCAGTGTCATGAAAGCTTTGAAACTTCTGGTGTTGGCGCCATTCCTGTTGGCGGCCTGTGATGGAAATCCGTTTGACAATGGCGTGGTGCCGCCTCCGGATCCGGGCGGCGGGCCCGGCACCCCGGTCGAAGTGGCGCAGGACATGACCGCCGTGTCGTTCAAGGATGGCGTGTTGAAGATCGACATGCAGGGCGTGTCGTCGTCGGGCGAATTCGCGACCTTCAGCCGCAAGAAGTCGCTGGACATCCGCAACGCCACCGGCGGGCCTGCCTATGAGGCCTATGTCTATCAGGAAACCGGGCTGACGCGGTCCTATCTGGCCTATGTGGCGACGAATGAGCGCGGCAACATGCTGGCGGTGACCTCGTCGGATGGCGGGCAGTTCAACGAACACAACGCCGGCGGTCAATATGTGCGGCTGACGAAATACACCAAGCCGACCCTGGGCGACGGGCCTGAACAGGGGCTGTTCAGCTATGCCGGAACCTACGGCGGCATCTTTGTGCCCGGTGATTGGGCCGATGCGTCGGACACGCGCCCCCCCTCGCTGCGCCCGGTGGAGCCCTGGACGACCGAAGGCGTCATCCAGATCAACGGCGATTTCGCCCATTCCACTGTCGAAGGCGGGGTGGCCAACCGGCGGGTCTATGATCAAGACGGCAACCGGGTGAAAGAGATCACCTTTGACGGGACCACCTTCGTCGACATCTCGTCGCTCGAGGATCTGTCGCTGCGCGAAACCACGATCGACGCGAATGGCGAGTTTCTGGGCAATGTCGAGTTTGCCGGTGCACCTGACGCCGATGTCGGCGACTACGCCGGGGCGTTTGGCGGGTTGGAAGCGTCGGATGTGGCGGGGGTTCTGTGGTTGAACCCGGTCAGCGGGCAGTCCGGCATCTTTGAATACGGCACCTTCAACCTGCCGCGTTGCGATCTGGCGGGGGCTTCGCCGTTGTGCGTTCCGCGCTAAGGGCGTTTTTCGCGGCTGGTTCTGTGGCGGCAACTCTTGGGTTGGCGGCACCGGCCACGGCTCAGGTGCTGGAAATGTCGCGGGCCGAAGCCCTGGAACTGGCCCGCGCGCTGTATCTGGACGGTGATGCCAGTCTGGCCAATGCCATCGCCCGCCGTCTGGTCGAAGCCGATCCGCGCGATGTCGAGGCCCTGCTGATCCTGTCGGCCAGCGAAGAGGCCCTGGGCCATCCGCAGGCCGGGCTCGACTATGGCAAACGCGCGTGGGAGGCGGCGGCGCAGACCGGGCGCCCTGCCCCCCTGCGCTATGAAATCGCGCGGCAGACGGCCCATGCTGCCGTTGCAGCCGACCGCAACCTTGCCGCGCGATACTGGCTGGCGCAGGCGGTGCATGTGGCCCCCGGCCCCGCGCAGGCAGCACAGACCCGCAGCGATCTGGCCACCCTGCGCGAAACCTCTCCGCTGCAGGCCACGCTGTCGTTTCAGATCACCCCGACCACGAACTTGAACGGCGGGTCCAACACCGATCTGTTCATGGTCGATGACGTCATCATCGGCACGCTGGAGGGCTGGTCAGAGGCCCAAGCCGGCGTGATCGGTGTCGCCAATCTGGACATTCTTTACGCCCTGCCCGGCCAACGCGACCGCATGGGTCTTGCCCTGACAGAGGTCCGCCATCTGCTGGCCCCCTGGGCGGCACAGGCGAACCCTGATCTGGATGCGCGCGATCTGGACCAGCGTTCAGCCGCACTGCGGATCGAGCATGATTTTCTGCTGGCGGGAACCCAAATGCCTGCGCGCCTGACCTTCAGCGGTGCGCAAAGCTGGATGGGGTCCTGGGCGGAAAACACCCCCCTTGGCCTGTCGGCGCGGGCGCAGGTCGAGGTGTCGCTGCTGGACACGGCCGACAGCGCCCTGATGCTGACCACGATTGCCGAGCGTCAGTGGCAAGGCGGCATCAGCGGCACCGTCGACGGGCTGTCGTTCACCCTTGCGGGGACCAGGCGCGTCACCGACCTTGCGGCCACGCTGCAAATGGGGGTGACGGTGGATGTCCTGCGCTCGGCCTGGTCGAACACCACCTATGACGCCGCGCAACTGACGATCGGCTACTTTCCCGATCAGCCGATGGGGCCAATCAAGTGGTCGATGTCGGTCACGGCGGGGGCCAAGGATTTTCCGGTCTATTCCCTGGGCTTTGCCAATGTGACCGGCGGGCGACAGGATTTCACCCTGGGGGCCAGCCTGACGCTGGAGCCGCAGGATGTCACGCTGGTCGGCCTGACGCCCTATGTGACGATCGGGCACCTGTCCAGTTGGTCGAATGTCAGCCGCAACGACACTCAGGCCCTGTCAGTCTCGCTTGGCTTGTCGCGCGCGTTCTGACAAGGTTGCGGCCTTCAAAGGGGGCCGACATGGGCATCAAATACCTGCACACGATGGTGCGCGTTCTGGATCTGGACAAGTCGCTGGCGTTCTACAAGCTGTTGGGGCTGGAAGAACTGCGGCGTTATGACAACGACAAGGGCCGGTTTTCGCTGATCTTTCTGGCACCGCCGGATCAGCCGGAGTGCCCGGTGGAACTGACTTGGAACTGGGACGGCGATGCGGGCCTGCCCGGTGACAGCCGCCATTTCGGCCATCTGGCCTATGAGGTGGACGACATCTATGCCACCTGCGCCCATCTGGCCGCGAACGGCGTGCTGATCAACCGTCCGCCGCGCGACGGGCATATGGCCTTTGTGCGCTCGCCCGACAATGTGTCGATCGAGATCCTGCAGAAGGGGGCCAGCCTGACCCCGGCGGAACCTTGGGTCAGCATGGGCAATACCGGAAGCTGGTAAGGCGTCAGGGGGGGGGCGACAGGCCCCCCCGGCCAAATCCTTGAAGCGGTTCAAGTCTTAACGGGATCAGAATTCAAACCAAAAGTGTTCGAATTCTGATACTTGATGTTTCAACGAAGACTTGAACCGCTCTAGTCGTCCGAGCCCGCCTGTGGCCGCAGTTCGGATACGAAACGATCGAAATCGTCAGCCGCCTGGAAGTTCTTGTAAACGCTGGCAAAACGGACATAGGCCACGGTGTCGATCCGCGCCAGGGATTCCATCACGATCTCTCCGATCATCTTGGACGGGATGTCGGTATCGCCCAGGGATTCCAGCCGACGCACGATGCCGGAAATCATCTGATCAATCCGTTCGGGATCAATCGGGCGCTTCTGCATGGCGATGCGGATCGAACGTTCCAGCTTGGTGCGGTCAAAGTCCTCGCGTTTTCCGGACGATTTCACCACCACCAGATCGCGCAATTGCACCCGCTCATAGGTGGTGAAACGCCCGCCACAGGCCGGACAGAAACGCCGGCGACGGATCGAGACGTGATCCTCGGCCGGGCGCGAGTCCTTAACTTGCGTATCGATATTCCCGCAGAATGGGCAGCGCATGGGGTGTCCCTCTTTGCCTGTATCGGGGTTGGCCCCCGCTATTGGTAGCA
>JANMJC010000112.1:0-2192 GCA_031371185.1 Paracoccaceae bacterium
CACGGTTTTCAAGAACCGCGAGTGCTTGGCGCAGGTCACCAGTTCCTCGGTCAGGCGCGTGTCACACAGGGCCAGCGCAATCTCGGCCTTGTCGACGATCTGGCCCAATTCGCCCGCCCGCAGCATCGGCATGGTGTTGACAACCACAGCGCCCGCCTTGGTGGCCGCCAGCCAGCAAGCCACCATCGCGGGGTTGTTGGCCGACCGGATCAACACGCGGTTGCCGGGGCGCAGCCCATAGCTTTCGACCAGCGCATGGGCGATGCGGTTCGACCAGTCGGCCAGCTCCTTGTAGGTGCGCTGGCGGCCATTGCCGATCAGGGCGACATGGTCGCCAAAGCCGCGCGCGACCATGCGGTCGGTCAGTTCGACCCCGGCATTCAGGTGGTCGGGATAGCTGAACCCGTCCAGCAGGAAATCGGGAAGCTGGTCGGCGGGCGGCAGGCGGTCGCGGGTAAAGGTGTCGGTGTGGCCAGTGGGTCCAAGCATCATTGCACCTGCGGGATGACGGCGGTGGCCTCAATTTCCACCTTTGCGCGGTCTTCGACAAGGGCCACGACCTGCACCAGCGCCATCGCGGGATAGTGGCGTCCGATGATCTGCTTGTAGGCCGCCCCGATCTCTTTCAGACTGCCAAGGTAGTCGCGCTTGTCGGTGACATACCAGGTCAGCCGCACCAGATGTTCGGGGCGCGCGCCGGCTTCGGCCAGCACTTCGACGATCGAGCGCAGGGCCTGCGCGACCTGACCGGCGAAGTCGTCGGTTTCAAATTCCTGATCGGCATTCCAGCCGACAAGGCCGCCGGTAAAGACCATGCGGCCCGAGGCGGCAACGCCATTGGCATAGCCGCGCGCGGCTTTCCAATGCTTTGGGTGCAGGATGTCATGGGGCATCTTGGCTCTCCTGATAGGCGATAAGACGGGCGCGCATGTCGTCTGGCCATGGGGCCGAGGCCCGGCCATTGATCCAGACCAGCGTCATCTGCGCCCGCATCCGGTGTTCGGCACCGTGGTGAGCGTCGATCACCAGGCTGATGCTGCTGCGGCCCAGCCTTGAGATGCGCAGCGAAAACAGCACCTTGTCGCCCAGATAGGACGGCGCCGTGAAATCGGCCCCGATCCGCACCGTGGGCACGCCGTTCTGCGCGCCACGGTGCATCTGGGCAAAAGAGCGGCCCGCGACATCGGCGAAGAAGTTTTCGATCACCGAGTTGGTCATCTCGAAATAGCGCGGGTAAAAGACGATGCCCGCCGGGTCGCAATGGTTGAATTCGATCTGGATCAGGCGGGTGTAGGTCATCCAAGGATGCTCCGCGCGATCACGATGCGCTGCACGTCGCTGGCGCCTTCGTAGATGCGCAGGGCGCGAATCTCGCGGTACAGCGCCTCTACCGCAAAACCGCTGCGCACCCCGTCGCCGCCATGCAACTGCACCGCAATGTCGATGACCTCTTGCGCGGCCTCGGTGGCGAACAGCTTGGCCATGGCGGCCTCGCGGCTGATGCGGGCGGCGCCCTGATCCTTGGTCCAGGCGGCGCGGTAGATCAGCAGCGCCGCCGCGTCGATCTTCAGCGCCATGTCGGCCAGATGGCCCTGCACCCTCTGCAGGTCCGAAAGGGGCGCGCCCTGGATCTTGCGGGTCTGGGTGCGGCTCAGCGCCTCGTCCAGCGCGCGGCGGGCAAAGCCAAGGGCCGCAGCCCCGACGGTCGAGCGGAACACGTCCAGCACCGCCATGGCCTGCCTGAACCCCGCCCCCGCCGCGCCGATCAGGGCATCATCGGGCAGATGCACCTCGGTCAGGGCCAGATGGGCAAGGGGATGCGGGGCCATCACCTCGATCCGGGACACAACCGACAGGCCTGGGCTGTCGGCGGGCATCAGAAAGGCCGAAAGGCCGCGCGCGCCGGGCGCCTCGCCGGTCCGCGCGATCACCACAAAGACATCGGCAATCCCGCCGTTCGAGATGTAGGTCTTCTCGCCGTTCAGCCGCCAGCCGCCCGGTACCTTTTCGGCGGTGGTCGCGGTGTTGGCCACATCCGACCCCGAAGCAGGCTCGGTCAGCGCAAACCCCGCAATCGCCGTGCCCGCGCGGGTGCGACTTAGCCATTCGCGCTGCAGTTGTGTGCCGAACAAGGACACCGCACCCATCCCAAGCCCTTGCATGGCAAAGGAAAAATCTGCCAACCCGTCATG
>JANMJC010000150.1:0-10249 GCA_031371185.1 Paracoccaceae bacterium
CACCGCCGGGCCCTTGGCCTTGGCGATCTGGCGGCCATCACCCAGACGAAGGTACAGGAAGACCGCCACCAGCAGCAGCGCGAATCCGCCCGCCACCAGAAACGGCAAGGGCCCCCAATGCCCACGCATCCAGACCCCCGACAGGGGCCCGATCGCCCAGGGGGCCGCCGCATAGACCATCTGCAGGCTTTGCGTGCGGCCCAGATCGGCGCGCGGCACATAGTCAAGGACATAGGCGTTGAAGCAGACAAAGCAGGTCACCGTCGCCATGCCCATGACCAGAATGGCCAGTTGCACCGACAGCGGCGTCTCGACGATGAACAGCGCCATCGACACCAGATACAGGACACAGCCTGCCGTATAGACCCAACGACGCGGCCAGATCTGCGTCAGGCGCGGTACCATCAGGCCCCAGAACAGGGTGACTACTCCGGCGATGAAATAGACCGTCGACAGGTTCTTGGCCGAGCCGAAGGCGTCATAGACCGCGATGGGGATGGTCGAGATCAGCACTCCGCGCACCGCCGCTTCTAGACCGGCAAGCACGGCGAAATGCTGCAATTTCGGCGAGGCGGAATGCCGCAGGTGGGTGGGGATGTAGCGAAGGGCCATGATCCCGGCACCATGCCCCAACCGGATGGCGCAGACTTATCCAATGGCGACAATGCAGGACTGTTGGCGACCTTGCGACGCCGTGAGCGGAACCAAGCCGACCAGCCGGCCGGGCAAGGCGCCCAAGGGATTTGCCGCGTTTCAAATACGGCGTATTCGTGCTAGGGTTGCGCAAGTATTTCAGAATCGTCGGAGGCCTTTGATGGGGACCGCCGGACCAAGTCTTTGTCCCAGCATGCGATGCGAAGAAGGCTCCCTTTTGTTGGGGGTGATCCAGGCCGACCAGACCGCCGCATTTTTGCCTTCCCCTTTGCCGGTTGACGCGGCTTTCGTGGCAATCGCCCAACAGGGTCGCGCGCCGGAACGGCGCTTTCGCTTTGCCGGTCCCTGCCGCGAGGGCGCCTGCCGGCAATGGCAGGATGGCCGCTGCGGGGTGGCCGATCTTGTCACCGCAAGTGCGGGCGCAGCCCCCGGTGCAGCGGTTCCCGCCTGCGCCATCCGCACCACCTGCCGCTGGTGGGCCCAGTCGGGCCCGGCCGCTTGCGGCGCCTGCCGCTTTGTCATTACCGACCTGACCCTTGAACATGGAGCATTGGAATGAGCACACCCTATTCCCCCGACGGATCAAGATTTCTGATCGAACTTGGCCCCGTCAGACTGCCCCCCGAAGAAATGCGCCGGATCGGCGACGAGATGCTGGCCCTTGTCGCCGCGGCCATCGCCAAGTTGGACATGACCATCGCCCCGCCGGTCGAGGCGGAACGGACGGCGGGAAAATTCTTCATGGACAAGTCCAATCCGTTCTTTCCCGGAATGCCGCCCGGAACCTATGGCTACTGGTTCGACGTTGATGTTCCCGGCGGCCCCTATGTGCCCCATGTGCTGGACATCGACCGGCATCCGTTCTGAGCGGCGCAGAAACCTGGCGAGAGGGGCGGCCAGTTCCGCCCCGCCGATCCGTCGAACCGAATTCAACCCGCTTGCCTCCGAGGGCGGTGCACAACTTCCGTTTGGTCAATCCAGCGGGCCCCCCGGGATCCTGCCAAGGCGCGTCATGTCCGCACTCCGCGGGCGGACCACGTTCCACATCAGCGCGAGCGTACCCTCCCCTCAGCCCCGTCTCCCCCGGCCCAACCGCCGTGGGGTGGACTTTCGGCCCCGCTTTGCGCAAGGCCGCTTCATTTCGCATGCCCCCAAGCCTTCGGGCCCATTCCGCCAAAGGTCCCTTCCGTCGCCGGGACAGGTGCCCGCGCCCTATCGGAACACCGTCAGAATCTGCTCCAGCGGCTTCTTGCGCTTGGCCACGGCCGGAACCGTGGCATCGTCGGCAGGATAGCCAACCGGCAGGATCATCACGGCCTTTTCCTGCGGCCCGCGACCGCACAACTCGGGCAGAAACTTCATGGGGTTGGGGGTGTGTTCCAGACAAACCAGCCCGGCCTGATGGATCGCCGCGATCAGAAACCCCGTCGCGATACCCACGCTTTCGGGAACGTAGTAATTCTTGAACCGGGTGCCGTCGTCCGTCACACCGTAGCGTTGCGCAAAGACCACGATCAGCCAGGGCGCATCGGTCAGATGCGGCTTTGACGCGCCGGTGCCGATCGGCTCAAGCGCCGCCAGCCATTCATCTCCCGCGCCCCCGTCGTAGAACGCGCGCTCCTCCTCTTCCGCCGCCGCGCGGATGCGGGCCTTCATCGCCGGGTTGCGGATCGCCGCAAAGTGCCAGGGCTGATGGTTCGCCCCCGAAGGCGCGGTTGCGGCGGCCTGAATGCAAGCGGTGATCACCGCTTCGGAAACCTCCTGAGCCGAGAAATCGCGGACCGAATGGCGTTTGCGAAGATAGGCCAGGAAGCCCGTGGCGGCGTTCAGGCTGGCGTTTGCATCCAGTTGCACGCGGTCGGGCAAGGCCAGCGCCTGATAGGTCACTTCCCCCTTGCGATACATCGCTCACCCCCCGCCGATCAGAACGCCCGCAGCAAAGACCAAAGCACCGCCCAGCACAACCAGCAGGGCCGCGCGCAGAAACGGCGTGTCCATGAACCTGTTCTGAATCCAGGCAATCGCCCACAATTCGACAAAGACCACGACCATGGCAAGCGTGGTTGCCGTCCAGAAATCGGGGATCAGGTAGGGCAGCGCATGGCCAAGCCCGCCCAGGGCCGTCATCACGCCGCTGGCCAGTCCGCGTTTCCACGGACTGCCGCGGCCCGACAGCACCCCGTCGTCATGGGCGGCCTCGGTAAAGCCCATCGAAATGCCCGCCCCGACGCTGGCGGCCAATCCGACCAGAAACGTCGTCCAGGTGTCCTGCGTGGCAAAGGCGGTGGCAAAGATCGGCGCTAGGGTCGAGACCGATCCGTCCATCAGCCCCGCCAGACCCGGCTGCACCCAGGTCAGAATGAACTGCCGCCGCGCGCCCTTGTCCTCGTCCGCCCGGTCGTCGCCGCTCAGATGCCGGGCCTCAAGCCCGTCGGCGGCGTCGACATGTCCCGCCTCGGCCGCCGCCAGATCCCCCAAGAGCTTGCGCGTCGCTGCATCGCTGGTGCGGGCCGCCGCGCGTTCGTAAAACGCAACCGCCTGACTTTCCATGCCGCGCGCTTCGGACCGGATCGCCTCCAGTCCCAGGGTTTCGTTCAGCCAGACCGGCTTGCGCGCATAGAAACCCGCGACATGTTCGCGCCGGATCAGCGGGATCACGTCGCCAAAGCGCTGCAGGTGCAGGTCGATCAGGCGCTGGCGGTGCCGGTCTTCTTCGGCCGCCATCCCGTCAAACACCGCCGCCGAGGCCGCGTAATCCCCTCGCAGCCGCTGCGCATAGGTCCGGTAGATCCGCGCGTCGTCCTCTTCGGACGAGATGGCGAGGGCAAGAACCTCTTGCTCGGACAGGTCCGAAAAGCGGCGACGAGAAGAGATGCCGGGGATCATGGGGGCCTCGCAGATTGGAATGATTCCAATTTAGGGCGGAAAGGTTGAAATGAAAAGCCTTTGGCCGGGGAAGGATCGTCGGGGTGGCGCGCATCGCCGCTTTGCCCGAATTGATTTCAATCGCAAAGGGCCACGCCTGCCAGACAGCCGCGCCCCTTTTCCACGAAAGGTCGGGACTGCCCAAGGCCTTGTGGCCTGCGCCGTTCCGGCTTTGGTCAACGTTCCGAAAACACTTGTTGAGCGATTTCAGAGCGGTCCTGAACCGGGGTAAGGAAAGTTCGGGTCAAGCTTTCAGGTAGACCTTGGCGGTCGCTCCTTTGGGGTCGCATCTGAATAAATCCGGCCGTGCCACAAGATGGGGCCGCCAGGATTTTTCGGGGGTTTCCCCGATCAGGGTTTGGTGGCGCTTGCGCATCTCGATGCTCAATTCGGCGATGCCCATCCCACCGTTTGCGCCCTGAAGGATGGTCCGTATCTGAATATCCATTGGTGTTGGTTTTGGCGGCACCGTCTTGATTGGCACCACCGCCTTCACCCGCATCTCCCTCATCGCGACAAACCTTGAACAGCTGTTCTGAAACGACAGCGCCGCGTCTGGACTGCCGACGCCGATCACCGTCACCCCCAACTCGCGCAATTCCTCGGCCAAATAGGTGAAATCCCGGTCAGAGGAGGCGATGAAAATGATTTTGAACGCTTTGCGCAGGGCCAGGCTCATCGCCTGCACGCACAGCAGCATATCGGCAGAGTTCTTGCCGGGTCGAGTCGGGCACATCCGGAACCCCAGATCGTCCCATGCCCTGATCTGATCGGCTTTGCCGTAAACCCGCCGAACGATGGGTTTGCCCAAGGCCCGTGCGGCGTCCATCAGGCCCTTGGCATGGTCGGCGTGGAAATTTTCGCCATCCACCAGCAGCGCCACCGGATCGCGGATGGAAATCGTTTCGTGCAACATGATCAACCCCGAATACCCTTCGAAGCCTGCCGCACAATTCGGGCGAGAATTTGGCCGTCAACCGTTTTCGCGCAGAACCCCGCCTGCCAGATACAACGAGCCGCAGATCAGCACGCGCGCCGCAGGGTCGATCGACACGATCGCGGCCAGGGCGGCGGCCACGCTGTCGGCGGTCCGGGCCGGCAAACCGGCATCGGCGGCGGCGTCCCGGGTGACCAGGGCGGGCAGGGTGTTCTTTTCGCCCGGAATGGAAACGGCATAAAGTGCTGTCACCTGCCGGGACAGGGGCGCCATGTAGCCCCGCACGTCCTTGGTGTTCAGCATGCCGCAGATCAGATAGGTCGGACGCCGGGCCATGCGCGCCAGCGTGGCGGCAATCGCCGCGCCGCCCGCCGGGTTGTGGCCACCGTCCAGCCACAACTCCACCCCCGGGGCCAGATCGACCAGCGGCCCCTTGCGCAGTCGCTGCATGCGGGCCGGCCAGTCGGCCTTTGTCACCGCCGCCTCGAAGGCTGAGGCATCCGCCCCGATGTGGCGCAAGGCGGCCAGTGCGGCCCCGGCGTTTTCAATCTGGTGCGGGCCGGGCAGGTTCGGCAGCGGCAAGTCCAGCAGACCGGTTTCATCCTGAAACAACAGCCGCCCCGCCTCTTCCCAGACATGCCAGTGCTGACCCTGCGCCAGAACCGGCGCGTGCAGGCTTTCGGCGCGGGCTTCGATCACCGCCAACCCCTCGGGGCGCTGCGGCCCCACGATGACGGGCACGCCGGGCTTGATGATCCCGGCCTTTTCGCCGGCAATCTCGGGCAGGGTTTCGCCCAGATACTGCTGATGGTCAAGCGAGACCGGCGTGATGATGGTCAGGGCCGGACGCGCGACCACATTGGTGGCGTCCAGCCGCCCGCCCAGACCTACCTCCAGCAAAAGCCAATCGGCGGGGACGCGGGAAAAGGCCAGAAAGGCCGCACAGGTGGTGATTTCGAAAAAGGTGATGTCGCCGGGGCCATTGGCCCGCACGCATTCATCCAGAAGATCGGTCAGCGCGGGTTCGGAAATCAGTTCTCCGGCCAGCCTGATGCGTTCGTGAAACCGCGCCAGATGCGGCGAGGTATAGGCATGAACCCTTTGCCCCTGCGCTTCCAGCCCCGCGCGGATCATCGCCTGCGTGGACCCCTTGCCATTGGTGCCCGCGATATGGATCACGCGCGGCAAGTGCCGTTCGGGGTGGCCCAATGCCGCCAGAAGCCGGTGCACCCGGTCCAGCGTCAGATCAATGACCTTCGGATGCAGCGTCATCATCCGTTCAAGAACGGCATCCGAACCGGTGGTCATTTTGCGGGCGCGGCCTCGGATGCGGGCGCGGGCAGATCGCCCGCGATGGCCGGAGACATGCCCGACAGCATGCGCAGGATCGTCACCAACTCGTCGCGCATCTTCTTGCGGTGGGTCACGCGGTCCAGCATGCCGTGATCCAGCAGGTATTCGGCGCGCTGAAAGCCCTCGGGCAGCTTTTCACGGATGGTCTGCTCGATCACGCGCGGCCCGGCAAAGCAGATCAGCGCATTCGGTTCGGCCAGTTGCACATCGCCCAGCATGGCGTAGCTGGCGGTGACGCCCCCCGTCGTGGGATGGGTCAGCACGACGACGTAAGGCAACCCGGCCTCTTTCAGCATCTGCACCGCCACCGTGGTGCGTGGCATCTGCATCAGGGACAGGATACCTTCCTGCATCCGCGCGCCCCCCGCCGCCGAGAACAGCACCAGCGGGCGGCGCATTTCCACCGCAGCCTGGGCGGCGGCCACGATCGCATTGCCGACATACATGCCCATCGACCCGGCCATGAAGCTGAAATCCTGTGCCGCCACCACAACCGGGGTGCGGGCAATCTCGCCCATGGCCACCAGCATGGCCTCTTTTTCCGAGGTGGCTTTCTGGGCGGCTTTCAGACGGTCGGGATACTTCTTCTGGTCGCGGAAATGCAGCGGGTCGACGGTGACATCGGGCACCTTCACCTCGGAAAAGATGCCGCCATCGAACAGCGCGGTGAACCTGTCGCGCGGGCTGATCGCCATGTGATGATCGCAGGTGGTGCAGACGTTCTGATTGTCGGCCAGTTCGCGGTGAAACAGCATGGTGCCGCATTCCGGGCACTTGGTCCAAAGGTTCTCGGGCACTTCGCGGCGCGAGAACAGCGAGTTGATCTTTGGCCGGACGTAGTTGGAAATCCAGTTCATCTGGGCTGGCCCTTCGGTCATTGCTGGAGCGGTTCAGGTTTCGCCGAAACGTCCGGTACCGGAATTCGAACGCCTTTGGTCTGAATTCCGATTCCAGGGAACACTGAACCGCTTTGGGGTCCGAAATAAGCCGGAGGGGCGGGAATTGCAATCGGCCCGATGTCCTTGGCCCGCGAAACTGCCGGTACTTCCCGGTTTGTCCGGGATTTCAGCTTGAGACTGCAGTGCCCCGCCCCTAGTCTGCCGCTCAACAAGACGCCAGCAAACGACGGAGCCAACCCTCGTGTCCAATCCCGTGATCCGCCCGTTTCGCCGCATCGCCTGTGCCCTTGGACTGGGGCTGGCCCTGTCGGGCTGCGTCGTGCCGGGCAGCGGGGCCGGCCCGGCGCAGATTTCGCTGTTTGGCGGATCGGTGAAGGTCGCGGCCCCGCCCGGCTATTGCGTGATCACCGACAAGGCGACCCTGACCGGCGCCTCGGCCGTGGTTCTGATCGGGCGCTGTCAGGATGGGGCGCGGGCCCGCGCGGCGGTGGTCACCGTCACCGTGGGCGATCCGGGGTCTGCCGCCGTTCTGGCGGCGGGCGGCGAGGCGCTGGCCGCCTTCTTCACCTCGGCACCCGGGCGCGCGACCCTTGCGCCAAGCGGCCGGGCCTCGGATGTTGCGGTCGGCAAGGCCGTGATGGCGGGGGATGATTTCCTGATGCTGCTGACCGACCGGACCAACGGAACCTATTGGCGCGCGATCACCGGGCTGAAGGGGCGATTGGTGACGGTGACGGCCATGGGCAGCGAAGAAATGCCCTTGGCGCCGGAAAACAGCCGCGACCTTTTGAACGCCGCCCTGTTGGCGCTGCACCGGGCCAATCCGGCCCCGAACGCGCCGGGCTGAGGACAGGAAACTTAATTTCCCCGTTCCGGCACGTCTTGGGATGGAGTCTAGAGACGTTTGCGGCAATAAAGGAAATGTTTCCGAATTGGCGACAATAGTCACCGCATCGGGGCGGGGTGAATTCTTGGCAGGGGACGGCGTTCCACAATGAAGCTGTTTGACAGGTTTTTGCGGCGCAGAACCATGCGGCGTTGGCAAGAGTTGGCCGAAGCCGCCCCCGCAGCCCATCTGGATGACCTGCGTTCCATGCGCGGTGAGGCGCGGTCGCTGCGCCGCAACATCGACCGCGTGATCCACGAGGCCGAACATCGGCTTGCCCTGCCGGTCATCGGGTCGAACGTGATCCGCAAACCGATGGGCACCGATTTTGCCTGGCGTCCCGACCTTTGGAAGGGCCCGATCCCGGTGCCGGGATTTTCTTCGGTGCCGACAAAGGCGCAGATCTGCGACGGGGCGACGATCTTTCACGATTGCCGCCGGTCCGAGTTGACCGTCCGCCAGATCCGCAACTCGCGTGAGGCCGACATCGCCCCCTTCGGCTTTCGCATGGATGTGTTCCGCTTTGACGGCTCGTTCCTGTCCTTGGTGCTGGACCTGCCCGAAGAGGCCGCGCGCGGGCTGAAGCTGCGCCATGTGATCAAGCTGGACGTGATCGTTGAAATGGAAAAACCGCTGGAAATCTTCGCGCGCCTCAACATCAAGCACGGGCCGAACGTGGAACAGATCGTGCGCGAACTGCCCCTGCGGTCCGAAGAGGTCGCGGTCGAATTCGATCTGGCCTATACCAAGGTCAACGAAAAGCGCATCGAACGACTGTGGGTCGATCTGATCTTTGAGGGGCCCGAGATGAACCAGATCATCCTGCGCGATGTGACCGTGTCGCGCCGCCCGCGTGCCGAACTGTGAGGCTGACATGACCGAAACCAGATTGACGAAGACACGCATCCGCGCCGGGGTTTGGGAGGGTGTGCTGCGCTCGACCGAAGCAGACCTGGCGCTGGATGTGGTCTTGCAGGGCCGCAACGTGGAAGGTGTGACCAAGACCGCCATCGCGGATCGGCCCGGCGAATGGGCCATCCGCGTGCCGGTTCTGGCCGAACATCTGTCCGAGGGGGTGCAGACCTATCTGATCCGCGATGTGGCCAAATCCGAAACCCTGGCGCATTTCACCATCATCACCGGGGTCGCCATGGAAGACGACCTTCTGGCCGAGGTAGACCTACTTCGACAGGAACTCGACATGCTGAAACGCGCCTTCCGGCGGCATTGCCTGGAAACCGCCGGCTAAGGCGAGAAGGGGGATCAGGGCGCGGGGACCGCGATTTCCATGGAAGCCTCCATCGAGCCCGCCACGTCGCTGCGCTTCCGCCTTGCGCCCGACCAGCCCTTGGCGGGCACTTCCCGTCCACCCGGGTCGGGCGCCGCCCTTTGGTGTCTCGGGCTGAACCGGTTGACGCATCCGTTCCCACATGCGCGGGGCCGAACTCCCATCAGAGGTTCGGCAATTCCCGCCCAAACCGACGCTTCCCCCCGCCCCTTTCGTTTCCCCGCCATGAACGATCCGTCATAAAACCCCGGATCGGACGCGTGTTCGCCCCGTTCCTGCCCGAATTCAGGGCCAATAAGGTTCCATCTGCCCACGCTGCCTGTTTGGGGAAAACAATGGATCGTCTGACTGAAATGGAAGCCTTTGCCACGGTTGTGGACCAGGGCGGCTTTACCGACGCGGCCAAGAAGATGGGGATCTCGAAATCCGCCGTCTCGAAACATGTCTCGGCGCTGGAAGCGCGGCTGGGGGCGCGGCTTTTGAACCGCACCACGCGCCGGGTTTCGCCCACCGAGATCGGCCTTGCCTATTACGACCGCGCCCGCCGCGTGCTTAACGATGCGGGCGAAGCCGACGCGCTGGTCACCTCGATGCAATCGGCACCCTCGGGCCTGCTGCGCATCTCGGTCGCCACCGATTTCGGGGTCAACCTGTTGTCCCCGATCCTGGGAGAGTTCCTGCTGGAATATCCCGACATCACGGTCAACATGGTGCTGAACAACCGCTATGTCGAACTGATTTCCGAAGGCTTCGACATGGCCATTCGGGTTGGCGAGCTGGAAGATTCCTCGCTGCGCGCCCGAAAGCTGACCGATACCGCCAAGCGGATGATCGCCTCGCCCAGCTATTACCAGCGCTATGGTCGCCCGATGAAGATCGACGACCTGAACGAACACAAATTGCTGCATTATTCCAATCAGGCCAATGGCAATGTCTGGAAGGTGACTGCTCCCTCGGGTGAAAAGCGTCAGGTCCGCTCGAATGGCTGGCTGACGGTGAATGACGGGCAATCCCTGCTGAACGCCGCCGTGTCGGGCCTTGGCATCGCGTTCCTGCCCTCGTTCCTTTATGCTGATGCGATGAAGGCGGGCCAGGTCGAAGAGGCCATCCCGGGCCTGCCGACCGAAATTCAGGGCATCTATGCCGTCTATCCGCCGGGCCGTTTCACCCAGCCCAAGGTGCGCGCCTTCATCGACTTTCTGGCGCGGCGCTTTGCCGACAAGGGGCCGGACAACTGGTAAGGCCGGCAAAACGGGCAGAGTTCAGCGCGTCGGGGGTCACCATGACTTCGACGCGCCGGTTTTTGG
>JANMJC010000152.1:0-3299 GCA_031371185.1 Paracoccaceae bacterium
CCATAGAAGAACCGGAGTGATCGGCCGACCCCGTCGCACGCGACCTGTGCGATGTAAGGGGAAGGCTTTCCATAGTCAACGCGCGCGCCTCGGGGGCGGATCAGGAAATGGTGAAATGATGATGAAATCGACTCTGCTTGCCGCTCTGGCCCTGTCGATGCTGTTGGCCCGGCCGGTATTTGCCGAAGATCCCACCGCCGCGACCGTCGTGGCCACGGTGAACGGCACCGACATTACCTTGGGTCAATTGATCGTGGCGCGCGGCGCGCTGCCACCGGAATATCAGTCGATGCCCGACGACATGCTGTATTCGGGGCTTCTGGACCAGTTGATCCAGCAGGTCGTGATCGAACAGTCGATGACCGGCAAGCTGACCAAGTTGGACGAGTTGACCATCCAGAATGACCGGCTGTCCTATATCGCGCGCAAGGCAGTGCAGGACATCGCCGTTGCCGCCTTGACCGATGAAGCCGTGCAAAAGGCCTATGACGCGGCCTATGCTGAATTTACGCCCGCCACCGAATATCACGCGTCGCACATCCTGGTCGATGACGAGGCCAAGGCAAAGGACCTGCTTGCGCAGATCGAAGCCGGGGCGGATTTCGCGACGCTGGCCAAGGAAAACTCGACCGACGGGTCGGCGGCGGGCGGGGGGGATCTGGGATGGTTCGGTCTGGGCATGATGGTGCCGCCCTTCGAAGCGGCGGTGGTCGCCGCCACGGTCGGCAAGGTGTCCGGCCCGGTTCAGACCGAGTTCGGCTGGCACCTGATCCTTGTCACCGAAACCCGCAACACCGAAAAGCCCGCGCTGGAAGATGTCCGCGCCGATCTTGAGGCCGAGGTGCAGAAGGCCGCCGTCGTGGCCGCAGTGGACGCCATGGTTGCAGGCGCCACCGTGACCAGGCCAGCCGAGGCGCCGGATCCGGCGCTGCTGAAAGATCTCACGCTTCTCGACAAGTAACATTCCGCGACCGGAGGGCGAAACATGGCCAGGAAAGACTGGAAAGCCAAGGCAAAGGCGCTGCGGACCGAGATGAAATCCCTGATGGCGGCGCAGGTCGCTGCCCAGTCGGCCGAGGTCGTGCCCGCGTCCGTCAAGAAGCCGAAAGCGGTTTCGCCGCTGGCCCCGGCCCGCTTTCCCGATCTGCCGCGCATCACCGGGGTCGAATTCGCCGCCGTCGAAGCCGGGGTGCGCTACAAGGACCGCAAGGATGTGATGCTGGTGCGGCTGGCGCCCGGCACCGCCATGGCCGGGGTCTTCACCCGCTCGTCCACCCGGTCCGCTTGCGTGCGCGATTGTCAGGCCAAACTGGGCATGAAGGTTGTGACCGACAGCGGTGCGGCGATCATCGTGAACTCGGGCAATTCCAACGCCTTCACCGGGGCTGTGGGTGACAGGGCCGTCGCCGAGGTCACCGGCAGCGTCGCCGCCGCCCTGGGCCTGCCCACCGCGCGCGTCTTCTCGTCCTCGACCGGGGTCATCGGCGAACCCCTGCCCTACGACCGGATCACCGCAGCGGTCCCCGACCTTGCAGCCGCCCTGCGCGAAGATGCCATCGAAATGGCCGCCCAGGCCATGATGACGACCGACACCTTTCCCAAGGGCGCTGCGGCCACGGTTCAGGGCGACGGCGGCCTGATCCGGATCGCGGGCATCGCCAAAGGCTCTGGCATGATCGCGCCGGATATGGCGACGATGTTGGTCTACATCTTCACCGATGCCAGGATCAGCGCCGCCGCCCTGCAAAAGATGCTGGCGCGCAATGTCGATGCCACGTTCAATTCGATCACCGTCGACAGCGACACTTCGACCTCGGACACGCTTCTGATCGCAGCAACCGGCAAATCCGCCGCCGCCCCGGTGACGGGCGTGGTCGCCCGGGCGTTCGAAGCCGCCCTGAAAGGCGTCATGCTGTCGCTGGCCCATCAGGTGGTGCGCGACGGCGAGGGGGCCACCAAATTCGTCGAAGTTCGCGTGACAGGTGCGGCCAATGACGCCGACGCCCACCGCGTGGCCCTGTCCATCGCCAATTCGCCGCTGGTCAAGACCGCCATCGCCGGGCAAGATCCGAACTGGGGCCGCATCGTCGCCGCCATCGGCAAGTCGGGGGCGCAAGCCGACCGTGACCGGCTGACCATCACCTTCGGGAACATCGTGGTGGCCCGGAATGGCTGGCGCAATCCGTCCTACAAAGAGGACGACGGTGCCGCCTACATGCAGCAATCTGACCTTGTCATCGGCGTCAATCTGGGGCTGGGCCGCGCCAGACGCTCGGTCTGGACCTGCGATCTGACCGCGCGCTACGTCGAGATCAACGCCGACTACCGGTCTTGATTTCATCTTGATCCAAATATACCGGGGGTAAGCCAATGTTTTCCAATGAAAACACAGGCGAGGGGGCAGCGCCCCCGGCGCCCACCCCAGGCGGAGCGCCCAATTGAAAATCCTGCTCGTGACCGCCGTTGCCTTGATCGACCCCGAAGGCCGCGTCCTGTTGGCCCAACGTCCGGCGGGCAAATCCCTTGCCGGCCTGTGGGAATTTCCCGGCGGCAAGGTTGACCCCGGTGAGACGCCCGAAACCGCCCTGATCCGCGAGTTGAAGGAAGAGCTGGGCATCGACACCTGGTCGTCCTGCCTCGCCCCCCTGACCTTTGCCAGCCACAGCTATGACGATTTCCACCTGCTGATGCCGCTGTTCGCTTGCCGCCGCTGGCAAGGCATTGCCAGCGGGCGTGAGGGGCAGGCCCTGGCCTGGGTGCGCCCCAACCAGATGCGCGACTACCCGATGCCCCCCGCCGATCTGCCGCTGATCCCGATCCTGCGCGACTGGCTCTGATTTTCTGATTCGGTGCAGAATTGTGAAATTGTGGCAAATTTTTGATGGTTTCTTAACAAATGACATTATACCCTTGCTCGGGGAAGCAACGCTGATTGGGGGATTGGCATGCTGCGAACGATTACCGTAGGAAGCTGCGTTTCAATTCAAGGGCTTGTGGTTGGCCAGCTGCCGGACGGCCGCGTGATCATTCGCGTGGACAATCAGACGTTCACCGGGTTTCCGGTTCCCACCAGAATCGCCGCCTGAGCCTGGGGCCGCCTTCCGTAGGGCGCCCTGCCTTGGCCGCGACGGATCGGCGTCGTTCCTTGCCGGTCCGCTCTGCCCTGATCTGCGGATCGCAGGACTTTCGCTCTTTGCCTTGACCCTGGAAACTGACCGTAAGCAAGCCAACGCTCGCCGGTATTCCAGCGGGGCAGGCGTTGCGGCCGTGCCGTGAATGCGCCATGCGGGACAGGGTCA
>JANMJC010000189.1:0-2198 GCA_031371185.1 Paracoccaceae bacterium
GGTCCGGGCCGGCGGACCAGCGCCACGGCATCAACCGCGCCGCCCGAGGCCAGAAAGGAATGCGCCTTGTACAGCGAATGCGCCACGATATGCAGAAGGGCCAAGGGGAACAGGGCCAGCCCGCATTGCATGACCATGAAGCCCATCTGCGCCACGGTGGACCAGGCGAGCGACGTCTTCACCGCCGATTGCGTCAGCATCACCATGCCGCCGAAGATCGCGGTGAAACCGCCCAGCATGACCAGCACCGCCAGCACCCCGGGCGAGGCCAGCATCACGTCGGCGAAGCGGATCATCAGGAACCCGCCCGCGTTGATGACCCCGGCATGCAGCAGCGCCGACACCGGGGTTGGCGTCTCCATCACCTCGGTCAGCCAGCCATGCGTCGGAAATTGCGCCGATTTAAGCACGGCCGCCAGGGCGATCAGGGCGGCCGCCCAGCCCGCCGTGGCCGGTGCCGCACCCGCCTGTGCCGCCTTCAGGATCGTGGCGATGTCTCCGCTGCCAAAACCGAGCCACAGCACCAGCGCCGCCGCGATGATCACCAGATTGGACAGACCGGATGTCACCAGCTTCTTGTGCGCTGCGCGGCGCGCCTGCACGCGGTCGGGGTAAAAGAGCAGCAGTCTGTGCAGGCTGAGGCTGGTCGCGACCCAGGCCAGCACCAGTTGCACAAGATGCCCCGCCGTCACCAGCAGCAGCACGGCCGCCAGGGTGGCGCACATCCAGCCCATGAACGCGCCCTGCCGGGCCTCGCCGTCCGCATAGGTCGCCGCATAGCGCAGCACCACCCAGCCGATGAAGCTGACCAGACACAGCATCACCGCGCTGACCACGTCCAGCCGCACCGACAGCCCGGGAAACAGAACTGCCGTCGCGGACCCTTGGGCGATCAGAAGGACAGCCGACCCCGCGGCAACCACCATCGCCGCGATCCCCGCGGCCTCGGCCGCAGCGGCCACTTTCCCGGGTCTACGTCCGGGTCGCAGCAGTCCGAACCCCGCGCAGAGGATCAAAAGCAGGGGGGCAAGGTAACTGATCAGGGCTGCGTTCAAGGCCATGGTCCTTTCAGGGTTAGACTGTGCTGCGTGATAACGGCGGCGCATAAGGCTGTAAAATACATTGATTGCAAAAAATCGTTCTGTTAAAACGAACGAATGACCGACCTCAACTATCACCACCTGCGTCTGTTCCGGGCCGTCGCCCATGACGGCAACCTGACCCGGACGGCGGAAAAGCTGAACCTGTCGCAGTCGGCAATCTCGGTGCAGATCCGCAAGCTGGAAGACCGGCTGGGCCAGCCGCTGTTCGAACGTCGCGGGCGGCAATTGCACCTGACCGAGGCGGGGCGCATTTCCCTGGATCATGCCGATACGATCTTTGCGGTGGGCGATGAATTGCTGGGCACGCTGCGCGATGCCGGACGCGGGGTGCAGGTCTTGCGGGTGGGCGCGCTTGCCACCCTGTCGCGCAACTTTCAGATCGGGTTTCTGCGCCCCGTCCTGGGGCAGCCCGACAGCGAGGTGATCCTGCGTTCGGGCGGGCTGACCGAGCTTTTGCATCAGCTGGAAACGCTGAACCTTGACGTGGTGCTGACCAACCAGCCGTCGCAGCGCGATGCGACGACGCCCTTCGTGTCGCACCGTCTGGCCGAACAACCGGCAAGCCTGGTCGGCACCGCGCGCCGCCTGCAAGACACTGGGGACCTGTCTGCGCGTCTGTCCACCCAGCCCCTGATCCTGCCGAGCACCAACAGCTCGATCCGGATCGGGTTTGACGCTTTGGTGGCGCGGCTGGGGATCCGGCCCCATGTTGTCGCCGAGGTGGACGACATGGCGATGATGCGACTTCTCGCCCGCGAAGATGTTGGCCTTGCCGTTTTGCCGCTGATCGCGGTGAAGGACGAGTTGGAACAGGGCGCCCTGATCGAGGCCGACTGCCTGCCCGGCATCAGCGAGACCTTCTATGCCATCACCCTGGATCGCCGCTTTCCCAACCCGATGCTGCAGCGGCTGATCACGGCGGACTGACCGATGTTGGCGGGGCGAAGCCGCAGGCGGGCAGGAACACGGACAGAAACGCGGACAGAAACGCGGGAACGATCCAGGCCACGCCAAAGCCCGGCTGGCGGATCATCCGGGCGTCAGGGGTCGGGTTTCCGGCGTCGCCAGCCAGGAAGGTGGCCAAGTCCGCGCTTG
>JANMJC010000196.1:0-4821 GCA_031371185.1 Paracoccaceae bacterium
ATGGGTTGAAAGCGATCTGCGCAAGGCGCCGGCGAGCTGTCAGCCTTCTTGCGGCGCCACAGCAGAAGGGCGCGTTTGTTGACACCCTTCGCCGTGGCATCGCGAAACAGGGTCGCCGGGGTGGCAGTGCCCCTTGCCCCCCTCCGCGCCAGATTGCAATCTGACCGGCCAGAAGGATCCAGGGCCCGCGTCCCGCCTGCCCTTGGGTGATCCCCGGGCCGGGATTTGTCACGGCAAGACCCGTGTCCTGCGGCCTTTAAGTGCCAAACACAATGCCCCGAGCGCCGCAATTGCCGGCGCGCCGAAATCTGCGCCCCTGCCGCCCCCCTGTCGCGCTGCCACTCCACCGGCGTTGACCGGGCCCCGGGGAATCCGTCCGGCGGGCGGATCGGGGACAGGGGGGGCCCCACCGGATGCGGCAGGCCCCCCGGGCGCGGCCGCGCGGCATGCAAAAGGGGCGCGGCCCAAGGCCGCGCCCCTTTCCTTGGTTCGACAGGCCAGCGCCTTATTGCAGGGCCTTGTCCGTGATCTGATGGGTCCAGGCGCCCACCGGTTCCGCCGTGATGACCGGGTCCGACCCGCCCGACATCAGCGCGGCCACGGTGCGCTTGTAGTCGTCTTCCACCAGCGCGCCGTTCGAGCCCGCCGTCAGCTTGGCAATTTCGCCCATCATCCGCTTTTGATGCGCTTCGGTCTGCGCACCGGTCGCGTCATTTTCCAGCACGATCATAGCGGCGGCGTCCGAGTTCTCTTCGGCCCACTTCCAACCCTTCATCGAGGCCCGCACGAAGCGCACCATCTTGTCTTCAAAGGCGGGGTCGGCCAGCTTGTCTTCCATGACGTAAAGACCGTCTTCCAGCGTGGCGACGCCTTCGTCTTCATACTTGAACACCACCAGATCCTCGGGCTTCAGCCCCGCGTCGATCACCTGCCAGTATTCGTTATAGGTCATGGTCGACACGCAGGCCGCCTGCCCCTGCAGCAGGGGATCGACGTTGAAGCCCTGCTTCAGCACCGTCACGCCGCCGTCCGAACCGTCGGTCTTCAGACCCAGCTTGTTCATCCAGTTCAGGAAGGGATATTCATTGCCGCCGAACCAGACGCCCAGGGTCTTGCCCGCGAAATCGGCGGGCGAGGTGATGCCGCTGTCCTTGCGGCAGGTCAGCATCATGCCCGACGACTTGAACGGCTGCGCGATGTTGACCAGCGCCAGACCCTTTTCGCGCGCGGCAAGCGCCGAAGGCATCCAGTCCACCACCACATCCGCGCCGCCGCCCGCGATCACCTGCGTCGGCGCCACGTCGGGGCCACCGGGAAGGATGGTCACGTTCAGGCCCTCGGCCTCGTAAAAGCCCTGCGCCTGCGCGGCGTAATAGCCCGCGAACTGGGCCTGCGTGACCCATTTCAGTTGCAGCGTCACGTCATCCGCCGCCTGAGCCTGCCCGGCCATCGCGGCAAGGAAAGCACCGGTAAGAAGCTTCTTCATTCTCAACCTCCATGTTGCGACCCCCCTTCGCGGGGGCCTTCGTTACGTCCGTTGCGAGGGGTGCCAGAAGGTCACCCGCCGTTCGATCAGCGCGACCAGCCCATAAAACGCCGATCCCGCCAAAGCCGCCACCGCAATCTCGGCCCAGACCATGTCAAGGCCAAGCCGCCCGACCTCTGCCGTGATGCGAAATCCCATGCCCACGATGGGGCTTCCGAAAAATTCGGCAACGATTGCCCCGATCAGCGCCAGTGTGGTGGCGATTTTCAGCCCGTTGAAGACAAAGGGCAAGGCCGCTGGCAGGCGCAGTTTCAAGAGCGTCTGCCAATAGGTCGCGCTGTAGGTGGCCATCAGGTCGCGCTGCATCGCTTCGGTTGCCTTCAGGCCCGCCACGGTGTTCACCAGCACCGGAAAGAACACCATCACCACCACGACTGCCGCCTTGGATTGCCAGTCAAAGCCGAACCACATCACCAGAATGGGCGCGATGCCGACGATGGGCAGAGCGGCCACGAAATTGCCGACCGGCAACAACCCGCGCTGCAGAAACGGCGAGCGGTCGATCGCAACCGCCGTCACGAAGGCCGCGCCGCAGCCGATGACATAGCCGCTCAAGGCGCCTTTCACGAAGGTCTGGCGGAAATCGGCCCACAGCGTCGGCACTTCCGAGGCCAGACGCGCGCCGATGGCCGAGGGGGGCGGCAGGATCACGCCGGGCACCTGCAACCCGCGCACCATGCCCTCCCAGACCAGAAGAACCGTCAGACCAAAGATCGCGGGCACCACCAGCCGGCCCATCCGGGACTTGACCAGCCCGGAATGCGACAGGCGGACATTCAGCGCCCAGGCCCCCAGCCACACCGCCACCGACAGCGCCACCAGCATCATCGCGCCATCCCCATCCGCCGCAGGGTGCGCCGTTCCACCGCGCCCACGGTCGCGACCAGCCCCGCCGCCACCAGCGCCGCCGCAAACAGCGCCGCCCAGATCTGCACGGTCTGGCCATAGTAGCTGCCCGACAGCAACCGAGCACCCAGACCCGCCACCGCCCCGGTCGGCAATTCTCCGACGATCGCCCCCACCAGAGACGCCGCAATCCCCACCTTCAACGAGGCGAAAAGATAGGGCATCGACGCTGGCAACCGCAGCTTCCACAGGGTCTGCGCGTCGCTGGCATTGTAGGTGGCCAACTGGTCCAACTGCATCTGGTCGGGGCTGCGCAGGCCCTTGACCATGCCCACCAGCACCGGAAAGAACGACAGAAAGGCCGAGATGATCGCCTTTGGCACCAGCCCCTGCACCCCCATCGAATTCATCACCACGATGATCATGGGGGCGATGGCCAGAATGGGAATGGTCTGGCTGGCGATGGCCCAGGGCATCACCGACAGGTCCATCGCGCGGTTGTGGATGATGCCGATTGCCAGCAATATCCCCAACCCCGTGCCCATGGCAAAGCCCAGCAAAGTGGCCGAGATCGTGATCCAGCCGTGATAGACCAGCGATTTCTTTGACGTGACCGCCATGCCAAAGGTCGATGTCACCAACTCGCTGACCACCTGATGCGGGGATGGCAGAACCGGGCGGTCCTGGTTCATCGTCAGCGGCAAAAGCTGGCTGAAGGTGGGCGCAGGCTCTCCGGCCCGCTGCGCCTGATCTTCGATCCAGGGCGCATTCAGCCAGACCGCGGCCGCGTACCACAGGGCCACGATCACCGCCAAGACCACGCCAATCGGCAGAATCGACTTCATGCCTGCCCCCCGCTCGGCCAGGCGATCATCGCCACGGCCACCACACCCAGGGCCATGCCGGCCAGTTGCAGCATCGTGGGACGCTCGCCAAAGACCACCATGGCCATGGCGGTGATCGCGAGCAGTTGGAAGATCGCCGACAGGGCAATCGCCACGCCCAAGCCATTGGCCCGCATCACCTGAACGTTCAGCCAGTTGCCCAGACAGAACAGCGCCAGCGCCCCCGCCAGCACCCGCAAGTCGCCTTCGGTGGCATAGAGCTTCAGCACGCCGTTCGCGCCGACGAACACCGCGGTCGAGGCCAGAAGCCAGATCAGGACCACCCCGGTCATTCAGTATCCCCTGACGCAAAAGGACGGCGAAAGGCCGATGCCGTCATCGGGTACAGCGCCCCTGCCCCCCTTGGCAGCAGCCCGGGGGCCTTTTGCGGACACCAGGGGCCCGGCCGCGACGAAAGTCGAAAGGCCCGTCGAAACAAGCGCCGGCGCGACCCTATTCATCGCTGTGCCCCGCCCGAAGCCCTTCGCGGACGCGGTGGGCAATCTCGATGAACTCGCGGCTGTCGCGGATGTCCAGGGGGCGTTCGCGCGGCAGAGGGCTGTCGATGACATCGGTGATGCGCCCGGGACGGGGAGACATCACCACGATCTTGGTCGACAGATAGACCGCCTCGGGGATCGAATGGGTGACAAAGCCGATGGTCTTGCCGGTGCGCGCCCAAAGTTTCAGCACCTCTTCGTTCAGCCGGTCGCGCACGATCTCGTCCAGCGCGCCAAAGGGTTCATCCATCAGAAGGATATCGGCGTCAAAGGCCAAGGCCCGGGCGATCGAGGCGCGCTGCTGCATGCCGCCCGACAACTGCCAGGGGTATTTGCGGCCAAACCCCTTGAGTTCAACCAGATCCAGCACCCTTTCGACCCGGGCCTGTTGCTCGGACTTGGAAAACCCGATGATTTCCAGCGGAAGCGAGATATTCCCCGCAATCGTGCGCCACGGATACAGCCCCGCCGCCTGAAAGACATAGCCGTAGGCGCGCTTTTGCCGCGCTTCGTCGGGGGACATGCCGTTGACGGTCAAGGTGCCGCCCGTGGGCGTCTCCAACGCCGCGATGGCCCGCAGGAAGGTGGTCTTGCCACAGCCCGAGGGGCCGATGAACGACACGAACTCGCCCCGGTTGATGGTCAGGTTCACGTCCTTCAGGGCGTGAACCGGGCCGTCTGCGGTGGTGAAGACAAGGTTCAGGTCGCGGGCCTCGATCACGGGGTCCTGGGCTTCGGTGGTATCCTTCATCACACCCCCGTCACGGGCATGCCCGAGCGCGCCACCGGGCGCGGCGCGGTCAATTCCTTCCACGCGCTCAGCGCCCGATTGACCGCCGGTCGCGCCGCACGGCCCACAAACTGCCCGTGGCCTTCCTGCGTCCTGATCTCGCCGTCGTGCACCGCCACCTGCCCCCGGGTCAGCGTGAACCTTGGCAGGCCCTTCACCGCTTTGCCTTCAAACACATTGTAATCAATCGCAGATTGCTGCGCGGCCGCCGTGATCACCTTCTCCTTGCCTGGGTCCCACACCACCAGATCGGCG
>JANMJC010000226.1:0-1681 GCA_031371185.1 Paracoccaceae bacterium
TGTAGGTCGGGCGAAAGCCCGACACCGATATCTTACGCCAGCTTCACCGTGTCATGTTCCATGAACTCTGCCACTTCGGGCAGCCAGTGGACTTGAACAAAGGCGACATGGGCGGGATGCATGTTCTAGGCGTCATGGGCCGCCTGATCCGCGAAAACCATCGACACGGCAATGGTGAAGGGGTTCTTCGGACTGGTCTCGCTCCAAAGGACAAAGTCCCGCACCCCCGGAATGTCCGCCAGTGTCGCGATGCCTTTCAGAAACCCCGCCTCCTCGGCGGATCCCTTCAAGTGCCTTAGCCGCAACAACGCCGCGTGGCGGATCACTTCATCGCCGTCGAGGCCGCACTTTCCGGCAGTTCCTCGCCAAAGCAGCGCTGGTAGAATTCGGCCACCGTGGTGCGCTCCAGCTCGTCGCATTTGTTCAGGAAGGTCAGCCGGAAGGCATAGCCCAGATTGCGGAAGATCTCGGCGTTTTGCGCCCAGTTCAGCACGGTGCGCGGGCTCATCAGGGTTGAAAGATCGCCCGCCATGAAGGCGGTGCGCGTCAGATCGGCCACGGTCACCATCTGGCTGATCTGCTTGCGGCCTTTTTCGGTGTTGTAATGGGGGTTCTTGGCCAGGATGATCGCGGATTCCGCATCATGGCTCAGATAGTTCAGCGTGGCCACAAGGCTCCAGCGGTCCATCTGGGCCTGGTTGATCTGCTGCGTGCCGTGGTACAGGCCGGTGGTATCGCCCAGGCCCACGGTGTTGGCGGTGGCGAAAAGGCGGAACGACGGATGCGGGGTGATGATCTCGTTCTGGTCCATCAGGGTCAGCTTGCCGTCATGCTCCAGCACGCGCTGGATGACGAACATCACATCGGCGCGGCCCGCATCATATTCGTCGAACACGATGGCGACAGGGTTGCGCAGGCACCAGGGCAGGATGCCCTCGTGGAACTCGGTCACCTGCTTGCCGTCGCGCAGCTTGATCGCATCCTTGCCGATCAGGTCGATCCGGCTGATGTGGCTGTCCAGGTTGACCCGCACGCAGGGCCATTGCAGATGGGCCGCGACCTGCTCGATATGGGTCGATTTGCCGGTGCCGTGATAGCCTTGGATCATCACGCGCCGATTATAGGCAAAGCCCGCCAGAATCGCCAGGGTGGTGTCGGGGTCGAATTTATAGGTCGGGTCGATTTCCGGGACCCGGTCGGTCTTTTCGGCAAAGCCCTTGACGTGCATGTCCGTGTCGATCCCGAAGACGTCGCGGACAGAGATTTCTTCGGTTGGTTTCATGATCGCATGTGCCATGTCGTGCAGTCCATATCCCATAGGCAGGCCCCGGGCTGGGGGCGGTGTCGCCCGACTTGTGGAGGATATTGTGGGGGGCTGCAAGGGGCCGGGCGCTAAGTTTGGGACGGGCGTGCGCGGTCACGCGGGGATGCCGGAACATGGTTTCTGCGTGAGGCGCTGAAACTTCTGCCCCGATGACTGCGTATCCCGGGTATCCTTGCCCATCCTGTATCGGAGACCGTCATGAACCGCCGCTTTTTTCTGTCCTCCTGCGCCGCTTTGGCGGCCGGAGTGGCTGTCTCGTCGCCGCTGCGCGCCGAGACCTTTGAAATCACGCTGACCGAAGCCGAATGGCGCGCGCGTCTTTCGACCGAACAGTTCAATGTCCTGCGGCTTGAAGAT
>JANMJC010000239.1:0-8558 GCA_031371185.1 Paracoccaceae bacterium
ATCTTCAACTACATCGACGGTGCCGCCGACGACGAGACCACCTATCGCCGCAACTCTTCCAGTTTCGACGCCTGCGATCTGATTCCGTCGGTGCTGCGCGGGGTGGAGACGGTCGATACCTCGGTCACGGTGATGGGCCAAAAGCTGTCGGTGCCGTTCTATTGCTCGCCCACAGCACTTCAGCGCCTTTTCCATCATCAGGGCGAGCGGGCCGTTGCGGCGGCGGCGGCCAAACTGGGCACGATGTTCGGCGTGTCATCCCTGGGCACCGTCAGTCTGGAGGAATTGCGCGCCGCCCATGCCGGCCCGCAGGTCTATCAGTTCTACTTTCACAAGGACCGGGGCCTGAACCGCGCCATGATGAGCCGCGCCAAGGCGGCGGGCGTGCAGGTGATGATGCTGACGGTTGACAGCATCACCGGGGGCAACCGCGAACGCGATCTGCGCACCGGCTTTTCGATTCCGTTCCGGCTGACGCTTTCGGGAATGCTGCAATTCGCCGTCAAACCGATGTGGGGCCTGAACTATGTCACACATGAACGCTTTGCCCTGCCGCAACTGGATGATCACGTCGACATGGGCGGCGGAACCATGTCGATCTCGCGCTATTTCTCGGAAATGCTGGACGCGTCGATGACCTGGGATGACGTGGCCGAGATGGTCAAGCTGTGGGATGGGCAGTTTTGCCTGAAGGGTGTGATGTCGGTGGCCGATGCCCGGCGCGCGGTGGAGATCGGCTGCACCGGCATCGTCCTGTCAAACCACGGCGGGCGGCAGCTGGACGGCAGCCGCGCGCCGTTTGACCAGTTGGCCGAAATCGTCGATGCGGTGGGCGACAGGATCGACGTCATCATGGACAGCGGCATTCAGCGTGGCACCCATGTGCTGAAGGCACTGTCCCTGGGGGCCAAAGCGGTGGGCATCGGGCGCTATTACCTGTTTGCGCTGGCCGCGGCCGGTCAACCGGGCGTCGAGCGCGCGCTTGGCACGCTGAAAACCGAGATCGAGCGCGACATGAAGCTGATGGGGGCAAGGTCGGTGTCGGATCTGGGTCGGGGGAATCTGCGGTTTCGAAGTCTGTGACCCGACTGGGGAAATTGCAGGTCGCCTGCCGATACCATGGCAGGCGCTCTGAAGTCTGCCACATCGCAACCTCTTTGCCATCCGCGCGGTGCCCGTTGACATGAAATGCTGAACCGTTTGTCGGGACCCGTTGCCATGTGATCGGGGCTGAACCTCCACCGGAGGTTCTGCAATTCCCTCTCAGCCAAGGTGCGGCAACAAGACTTTCCTTGGACCGATCCTGACCACGATCTCGCTCACAACCCGCTCAACACCTCATCCAGCGCCCCGATCATCAGATCGGCGTTGTCCTTGGAAAACGGCATCGGCGGGCGGATCTTGGTGCTGCACTGGTGAATGCCCAGCTTGCCCATCAACACCCCCCGCTCGCGCATCCGGTTGATCACGATGGTGGCGATTTCGGGCGCAGGTTGGCGGGTGGCGCGGTCCACGACAAGTTCGGCCCCAAAGAACAGCCCTGCGCCGCGCACATCGCCGATGATGTCATGCCGGGCGGCCAGCACGGTCAGGGCCGCCTTGGCATAGTCGCCCACCACACGGGCGTTTTCCAGCAACCCCTCATCCTTGATCACGTCAAGCACGGCCATGGCCGCCGCACAAGACACCGGATTGCCGCCGAAGGTGTTGAAATAGCGGAAGGCCTTGCGAAAGGCGTTCAGCGTGACGGCATTGGCCACCACCCCCGCCACCGGATGACCATTGCCCATCGGTTTGCCCATGGTCACGATGTCCGGCGCAACTCCGGCGCGCTGATGGCCCCAGAAATGGCTGCCGGTGCGCCCGAAACCCGGCTGCACCTCGTCAGAGATGAACAGCCCGCCATGCCGGTGCACCAGATCAATCGTCGGTTTCAGAAATCCGGGCGGCAGGTCCGGAAAGCCTTCGTTGGCAAAAAACGGGCACAGGATGAGGCCCGAAAACCCGTGAGGAGTGGCTTTCAGCGCCTCGATCGCACCCTCGACCTGTTCCGCAAAGGTCTGGGCAGGGTCGGCCCCCCCCATCGGACGATAGCTGTCGGGCGCGGGCACATGGCGCACATGGCCGCCAAAGCCGCCGACGGGCGGCATGCGGGTGGACAGTTGCGACACCGCCGAGGTGTTGCCGTGATAGGTGTGATCGGTGGCGATGATGCCGGTCTTGCCGGTCACCGCCTGCGCCATCCGCAAGGCGATGTCGTTGGCTTCTGACCCGGTGCAGGTCAGGATCGCGGTGTCAAGGTTGTCGTCAAAGGTCGCCAGCAGCCGCTCGACATAGTCCAGAATCCCCTCGTGCAGATACCTCGTGTGCGTGTTCAGTGTCGAAGCCTGCCGGCAGATCGCCTCGACGACCCGGGGGTGACAATGGCCGACATGGGGCACATTGTTGTAGCAATCCAGATACTTGCGCCCATCGGCATCCCAAACCCAAACCCCTTCGCCGCGCACCAGATGCACCGGATCGTCGTAAAAGGTTGACATGTTGCGGCCAAGAAGCCGCTCGCGCCGGGCCATCAAGGCGGGTGTACCTGTCAATTCATGCCCCCTCATGATCTGCAAAGGCCGCCTTGAAGAAGGCCGTGCTGCGCCGCAGATAGTCGGCGACGTTCGTGCGGCGATACACGCCATGGCCCTCGTCGGGGTACAGCACCACCTGATGCGCGATCCCCGCCGCCGTCAACTCGCGCACCGCCGTATGGGTGTTTTCCGGCCCGACATTGCTGTCGGCCAAACCATGCACGATCATCAGGTGCCCCTTGATCCGGTCGATGAAATTCCCCGGCGAGGCATTGGCATATTTCTCGGGGAACTCTTCCGGAGTGCCGCCCATCATCTCTTCGCTATAGGCCCGGCCATGCGGCATTTCGGTTTCGTGATAGTCGATGTCCAGCCGGTACATGCCGCACATCGGGATGGCGGCGTTGACCAGATCGGCGTGGCGGGTGATGCCGGTCCAACTGGAAAATCCGCCATAGGAATTGCCCGCCATGCCGATCTTGCCGCGCGAGGCAAAGCCCCGGTCGATGCAGGCCTCGATCCCGGCGCGGATGTCGATCTGTTCGGCCCCGCCCCAGCCATCGCGCTTCACCGCCTCGCGGAAATCGTGGCCAAAGCCGGTGGATCCGCGATAATTCGGGTCCAGCACGGTAAAGCCTGCCTGCACCCAATGGGCGATCTTGGGGTTGACCCAGTCTTCGGAATGCCAGGTCGGCCCGCCGTGGATATAGGCGATGAAGCCGGCCGAGGGGCCTTCGGGGCGATAGAGCCAGCCCTGCAAGCGGGTGCCATCGGCGGCGGTCCAGTGAAAATCCTGCGGCGCGATGGGGTGGCGTTCGGGCTGGGCGGGCGCGGTGAACAGGGGCGTGCATCGCCCGTCCGCGTCAAGGCGCACAATCTGATGCGGGGCATCGGCGTCATAGGCTTCGGCCAGCCAGCCGCCATCGGGCAGCGCGTCATGGGGCAGAAGGGACCGGCGGCCGGACCGGTTGGGCAGGGCCACCGCCCCGGCAGGTCCGAAAATCACGGCCCGGGTTCGCGACTGGTCATGGACGACGCAGGCAAAACGCCCGCTGGTTCCCGCCACCACATCATGGGCAAGAAGATCAGGCTCGGTCCCCAGCCAGGTCAGCGCCGTGTCTTGCAGGTCAAGAACGCCCAAGGCATCGCGCCCCTGGTGATCGGTGACAAGGGCGATGCGGTGATCGTCGATCCATGTCCCGCGCGTGTTCGCCGTGTCCGACAACCGCAACACTTCGCGCAGGTCGGACCCGTCCGCGTTCAGCACCCACAATTGGGTGGCCCCCGGTCTGGTTTCATGCCGGTGCCACAGAATGCGGCGACCGTCCGGCGACAGTCTGGGCCCGTGGTCAAACGGCGTGTCCGACCGCGCCAGACAGGTCCGCTGACCGCTTTCAAGATCCTGCCGCCAAAGCCAGCCGCCCGCCGTCCCGACGCCGGCTTCATAATCAAAATCGGCCAGAAACAGCACCGATGCCCCATCCTTCGCAAAACTGCCGCCGTACAGGTAGTGGCTGTCTTGCGTCGGGGTCAGTTGGGTCAGGGCATTTTCCCGGTCTCGGTCCAAAAGCAGCAGGTGGTCATGTTCATTCGCATGGACCGATTGCGCCAGAATCAGCCGCCGCCCGTCCGGCGACACGTCGCGGATCGAAAAATGGTCCGCCCCATGGGTCAGCCGTTCAGGGCTGCCGCTGCCATCCGCAAGGGTCGCCCAGACCTCGTCGGTCTCAGAAAGCCCGCCGCAGGTCCAGAAGGCCCAGACCCCGTTGGACGAGGCGCGGCAGGACGAAATCGCGGGCACGGCGGCCCAGAGGTCGGCAAGATCGGTCATGGTTCAGGGCTCCACAAAGTGGCAGGCGGCACTGCGGCCACCGGAATAGGCGACAAGTTCGGGGCGCTCGGCGTGGCAGCGCCGCTGAACCCGGGGGCAGCGGCTGGAAAAGACGCAAGCCGGCGGCGGGTTCGCGATGGAGGGCAGTTCACCGGGCAAGGACTGCCCCCGCCGCAGCCTTTCGGCAACCGGGTCGGGTTCCGGTACGGCGGCCTTCAGCGCCACGGCATAGGGATGCAGCGGGCGCGCATAAAATTCATCGCGGGGGGCGTGTTCCACCACCCGGCCCAGACACATCACCATCACCTCGTGGCTGATGTGGCGCACTACGGCCAGATTATGCGAGATGAAGACCAGCGACAGGCCAAGGCGTTCCTGCAACTCCATCAACAGGTTGACGATCTGGGCCTGAATCGACACATCCAGCGCCGATACCGGCTCGTCACAGACGATCAGCGCGGGCTTGGCGATGATGGCCCGCGCGATGCCGACCCGCTGCGCCTGACCGCCCGACAATTCGTGCGGATAGCGGTCGGCAAAGTCGGCCGACAGGCCAACCAGCCCAAGCGCGTCAATCACCCGGTCACGTTGCGCGACACGGCTCAGCCCCGGCTCGAAGGTCGCCAACGGCCGAGAGATCGAGCGACCCAGGGTCATTCTGGGGTCAAGGGCGGCCACCGAATCCTGAAAGATGATCTGAACCCCGGCGCGCCGTTGCCGCAGGGCCGCGCCGGACAGCACCGCCGGGTCTTGCCCCTGCCACAGGACCTGCCCCGATGTGGGCGGGATCAGATGCAGCAAAGCCCGGCCCAACGTCGACTTGCCGCAGCCGCTTTCGCCCACGATCCCCAGGGTTCGGCCCCGCTCCAGTGTGAAGCTGACCTCGCGGACCACGGGCAGGATCGTCGGGCGCGCGAACAGGCCACCGGCAATGGGATAGCCCACCGACAGATCGCGCGCCTCAAGGACCGGGGCGGTCATGCAGCCCCCCCGATCAGATGACAGGCCGCCCGTCGCCCCGGAGCGGTCTGCACCAGCGGTGGCTGGGTTGTGGTGCAGTTGGCAATTTTCACCGTGCACCGCGGGGCAAAGGGGCAACCGGGCAACATCGCCCCGCCCGATCGCGGCGTGCCGGGAATGGTGGCAAGCCGCGGGGTCAGGGGAGCCTCCATCCGGGGTGTGGCGGCCAACAGCCCTGCGGCATAGGGGTGATCCGGATGGCTCAGCAGATCTTCGGCCAGCCCCTCTTCCATGATCCGCCCACCATACAGAACCGCCACCCGGTCGCAGATGCGCGCCACGACCCCCAGATCATGGGTGACAAACAGGATCGCCGTCCCGGATTCGCGGGCAATTTCGGACATAAGATCAATCACCTGCGCCTGAATGGTCACGTCCAGCGCCGTCGTCGGCTCGTCCGCCAGCAACAGCGCGGGTTTGACCAGCAGCGCCATGGCGATCATCACCCTTTGGCGCATGCCGCCCGAAAACTCGTGCGGATAGCGCCGGGCGGCGCGGGCGGCATCGGGGATGCGGACCCGGTCCAGCATCTGGACCGCCGCGGTTCCCGCCGCGTCGCGCGTCATGCCCTGATGCACGATCAGCCCTTCGGCCAACTGATCCTTGATCCGCTTGTAGGGGTTCAAGGATGTCATCGGATCCTGAAAGATCATCGACATCGCAACCCCGCGCACCCGGTCAAGAGCACCCGGATCCAGCGCCAGCAGGTCCTGCCCCTGAAACAGCGCCTGCCCCGTCGCCCGTCCGTTGCCCGCCAAAAGCCCCATCAGCGCAAACAGCAACTGGCTTTTGCCCGACCCGCTTTCGCCCACGATGCCCAGAACCTCACCGCGCGCCAGATCAAGGCTGACACGGTCCACCGCCGTCATCTCGCCCCCCGGAAGGCGGAAGTGTACCGAAACATCGTTCAGGGACAGCAACTTAGCGTTCATTTGGATCAAAGGCATCCCTTAAGCCATCTGCGATGAAGTTCAGACAGAACAGCACCGTGGCCAACAGCGCGCCCGGCAGCAGCAAGAGCCGCAGATCGGTTTCCATCTGCGACGTTCCCGCCTGGATGAGGTTGCCCCAGGACGCTTGCGGCTCTTTGATGCCGATGCCCAGAAACGACAGAAAGCTTTCCGACAGGATCACTTCGGGCACCAGAAGGCTGCCGTAGACGATCACAAGGCTTAAGGTGTTGGGCACGATATGTTGCAGCACGATCTGCCAGCCGGTCATGCCGCCCGCCCGCGCCGCCTCGACGAATTCGCGCCGCGACAGCGACTGCGCCTGTGCGCGCACGATCACGGCGGGGGTCAACCAAAGCGTAAAGACGATGGCCACGAACAGCGCCAGCGTGCCGCCGCCGAACAAGAGGCTAAGCAGGATGACAAGGATGACATAGGGAAAGCCATACAGGATTTCGACGACGCGCATCATGATCCGGTCGATGGGCCCGCCGACAAATCCCGACACCGCGCCATAGACCACCCCGATCACCCCCGCCACAAGGGCCCCCAGAAAGCCGATGGTCAGCGACACGCGGCCCCCTTCCATCACCCGCACCAACAGATCGCGGCCAAAGTCATCGGTGCCAAAGGGATGCGCCGAGGTCAGGTCCATCGGTGCCGCGATGTTGTCAAAGTCGGCATCTTCTCCGGTGAAGGGAAAGGCAAGGGGTCCCACAAAGCACAGCGCGACGATGGCCAGCAGCACAAAGACCGAAAGCATCGCCAACCGGTTCGCGGCAAAGCGCCGAAGCTGCAATTCCGCCGTGCTGCGGCTGCGGAGGGGGGCCGGAAGGTCAACCGTCATGACGCACCCTTGGGTCAAGCCAGCCGCGCAAGACGTCGGTCAGGATGTTGAACACGATCAGAAGGCCGCCGTAAACCAGCGTGATCCCCATCACCAGGGGATAGTCGCGGTTCAGGGCGGCATCGACGAAATGCCGCCCTATCCCGGGCACGGCAAACATGGTCTCGATCAGGATCGACCCGGTAATCAGCGCCGCCGAGGCCGGCCCCAGATAGGCGATCACCGGCAGCAGGGCGCCCGTCAGGGTGTGGCCCAACAGAACCCGGCGCGGACCGATGCCCTTGGCCCGCGCCGTGCGCACATGATTTTCGCGCAGCGTCTCGATCAGCGACGACCGCGTCAACCGCGAGATATAGGCGATGTTCGGCAGCGCCAGAACAATCACCGGCAACACCAGCGAGTGCCAGCCGTCATTCATGCCGCCCACCGGCAGCCAGCCCAGATGCAGGCTGAAGTACAACTGCGCCAGCGGGCCCAGAATGAAGATCGGAACGGCAATGCCGATCACGCCCACGGTGCCCGCCAGATAGTCCAGCCCCTGATTGCGCCGCAGCGCGCCGACAATGCCCAGACCGATGCCCACCAGTGCGGCCACCACAATGGCCCAGAACCCGATGGTCAGCGAATAGGGCAGACCCGACGCGATCAGATCGTTCACCGAATAGTCGCGGTGCCGGGTCGAAGGCCCCAGATCCAGGCGCAGGATGCCCCAGATGTAGCGGGCGAACTGTTGCCAGACCGGTTCGTCCAGATGAAAGGCGGCTTCGATATTGGCCTGCACTTCGGGGCTGATCTTGCGGTTGCGCGAAAACGGGCCGCCGGGGGCCAGCCGCATGACGAAAAAGGTCAGCGTCGCCAATGAGGCCAGCGTCAACGCGCCGTACCACAGCCGTCTTGCGATGAACCGGATCATTTGTTCGGCCAACGAGGGCGGTTTGCGGCCACCCCCAAGGCACTTGCTCCCGCCAAAGCGCTTACTCCAAGGTCATGAACTGCGAATTGTGATAGCCCGCGACCGACGCGGCAAAGCCCTTCACATTGGGTTTGACCAGATGGCGGTAGGGCTCGATCGCGATCGGCGCAAAGATGTAGTCATCCAGCAGGATCTTCTCGGCATCGGCCAAGGCGGTGTATCGGGCGGCCTTTTCCGGAATCTGGGCGGCCTTGTCCATCGCGGCATCATACTCGGGCTTTACCCAGCCATATCCGGGTTCGGCAGAAGGGCGCATGTACGACAGGAAGGTTTCCGGACCGGCGAAGTCGCCGACCAGATTGTCGGCAAAAACACCCCAGTCATCGGTGTAAAACAGGTCCAGCCAGGCCTTGCGCTCTTG
>JANMJC010000263.1:0-2298 GCA_031371185.1 Paracoccaceae bacterium
TTTGGAATCTGTTTCATTCCAATCTCTCCTCAGCTGCACCCGGACGTCCCGCCGCAGGTGTTGCACTTCATGCAGGTGCCGTTGCGCACCAGCGTGTAGTTGCCGCATTCGCCACAAGGATCGCCCTCATAGCCCTGCATCTTGGCCTTGACCCGCAGGTCGATGGTTCCGCTGGCGGCCCCCAAAGCCGCCGTTGACACCGAGCCCATGCCCTTGGCCGTTTCGGGCACCAGCATGTTCAGCGCCGTCACCGGGTCGCTGCCCGCCAGTGCGGTCGCCCCCATGCCGCCCTGAAACACCATCAGTTCCTGCGGCAGGCGCTTGCGCAGATAGCCGGTCGAGGAGATCGAGCGCAGCAGTTCCACCGATTTCGACGCCGCCGCATCCGAGATATCGCCGATGTTGCGCTTGCCCTCTTCCTCGCCCCGGCCCAGATCGTCAAAGGCATGGCCCTGCGGTTTCACATGCGCCAGATCGGTGCGGTCCAGATAGCTGACCGCCAGTTCGCGGAAGATATAGTCCAGGATCGAGGTGGCGTTCTTGATGCTGTCGTTGCCCTGCACCATGCCGGCAGGTTCAAAGCGGGTGAAGGTGAAGGCTTCGACATATTCCTCCAGCGGCACGCCGTATTGCAGGCCGACGCTGATCGCGATGGCGAAGTTGTTCATCATGGCGCGGAACCCCGCACCTTCCTTGTGCATGTCGATGAAGATCTCGCCCAGACGCCCGTCGCCATATTCCCCGGTGCGCAGGTAAACCTTGTGACCGCCGACGATGGCCTTTTGGGTGTACCCCTTGCGCCGCTCGGGCAGCTTTTCTCGGTTGGTGCGGATCACTTCCTTGATGATGATCTTCTCGACGATCTTTTCGGCCATCAGGGTGGCCTTCTCCTGCGCCGAGCCCGTCGCCATGATCTCTTCGGCTTCCTCGTCATCCTCGATCAGCGCCGAGGCGAGGGGCTGCGACAGCTTTGATCCGTCGCGGTACAGCGCGTTGGCCTTGATCCCCAGGGAATGCGACAACTCGTAAGCCGCCAGCGTGTCGGTGATCGAGGCCGCGTTCGGCATGTTGATCGTCTTGGAAATCGCCCCCGAGATGAAGGACTGCGCGGCGGCCATCATGTAGATGTGGCTGTCCACCGACAGGAACCGCTTGCCGGTCTTGCCGCAAGGATTGGCGCAATCGAAGATCGGGTAATGGTCCTTTTTCAGATGTGGCGCGCCTTCCAGCGTCATCGTGCCGCAAACATGGTCGTTGGCGGCGTCGATCTGGGCTTTGGTAAACCCAAGGTGACGCAGCAGGTCAAAGGTCGGATCGGCCAGCTTTTCGGCCGGAATACCCAAGGTGCCCTTGCAGAAATCTTCCCCGATGGTCCACTGGTTGAACACAAAGCGGATGTCGAAGGCCGAAGGCAGCGCCACTTCGATCTTTTCCAACTCGCGCGGGCCAAAACCGTGGCCGACCAACGCGGTGGTGTTGATGCCCGGGCAATTGCCGATCGACCCGTGACCCACCGCATGGGCCACGATTTCAGCGGCCTGGGCGGTGGAGTAGCCCAGCTTTTCCAAAGCCGCCGGAACCGACTGGTTGATGATCTTGAAATAGCCGCCACCCGCCAGTTTCTTGAACTTGACCAGCGCAAAATCCGGCTCGATCCCGGTGGTGTCGCAGTCCATCACCAGGCCGATGGTGCCGGTGGGGGCGATCACCGTGGTCTGGGCGTTGCGATAACCATGGGCCTGCCCCAGGGCCAAAGCCTCGTCCCAGGCGCCGCGTGCCAGCGTGATCAGCGCCTTGTCGGGGCAGTTGGCGGCATCCAGCATGACCGGATTGACGTTCAACCCCTCGTACAGGCCCGTCCCCTGGGCCGCCGCACGGTGGTTGCGGATCACCCGCAGCATATGGGCGGCGTTGCGTTCGTATCCGGCAAACGGCCCCAACTCCTGCGCCATCTCGGCAGAGGTGGCATAGGACACGCCGGTCATCAAAGCGGTCAGGGCACCGCACAGGGCACGACCTTCGCGGCTGTCATAGCCAAGGCCCATGTTCATCAAAAGGCCGCCGATATTGGCATAACCCAGGCCAAGCGTGCGGAAATCATAGGATTTCTGCGCAATCTCCTGACTTGGGAACTGAGCCATCATCACCGAGATTTCCAGGGTCACGGTCCACAGACGGGTGGCGTGGATATAGGCCTCGGCGTCAAATTTGCCGCCCGTAAAGAAGGTCAGCAAGTTCATCGAGGCCAGATTGCAGGCGGTATCATCGAGGAACATGTATTCCGAGCAGGGGTTCGAC
>JANMJC010000366.1:0-7709 GCA_031371185.1 Paracoccaceae bacterium
GGTGTCCGAAAACCCGATCATCTCGCCCGCCTGCACCTTGCGCAGGGGCTTGGCCAGCGCCCGCCAGCCCGTCGCCTGCGGCTCCAGCAGGGTAATCTCCACCTTTGCCACCGCGGCGCCGCGCGTCCGCTGGCCAAACAGCCGCGCCGGAATCACGCGGGTGTTGTTCAGAACCAGCCGGTCGCCGGGGCGAAAGATGTCGACCAGATCGCTGACCCTGCGGTCAGTCATACGGTCGCCTTGTGCCAGCAACAACCGGGCCGCGGTGCGCGGGCTGGCGGGGCGCGTCGCGATCAGGTCCTCGGGCAGGTCGAAATCGAAATCCGACAGTTTCATCCCGCGTCTCCTTGTGGCGTCGGCGGCTTGATGCGGAAGATGTCGCGAAACATGCCGGGGGTCAGGATCGACAAAGGGTTCACCCCGACCTCGGGGTTGTCGGCGGTGCCGTTCAGACGGTAGGAAAAACCAAAAAGCCCCTCGCCCTTGCGGGTCAGGATCGCGCCGATGCCGTTCAAAAGATAGATCGGCGACACCACGCCGCCCATTTTCAACCGCCCGTCGGCGCTGAAATAGGTGCCCTCCATCGACACCCCCAAGGACGCCCCGACCGCCGAGGATTTGGTGATCGTCACCTGGGTCGGAGACAGCACGAAATCGGCCTCGGCCTGATTGAACACGATGCCTGACCCGTTCAACTGCTCCAGCATGCCGATCACCGAAATGGCGTTCAAGAGTTCGGCCAGCACATTGGCATTGCGCACCCGGATCTGCGAGATCGTGGCGCGCCCGGTGTAGATGCCGCTTTGCGTCTGCGGGGTCAGGCTCAGGTCCAGCGTGCCGCCATGGGCCGAATCGAACAGCCCCGCCGCCTTGAACGCCGCCCCCGCATCATTGGCCACCACCCGCACCGCCGTGCCGTTCTGGTCCGGCGCCACCCCGCCCGAGATCGGCACCTCGCCGTTCAGAAGCGCGGTGAACTGGCCGTTCACCCCGGCATTGCCCAGACGGAAATCGCCGTTGAACCGGCGCAGGATGATGCTGTCGGCCACGCGGAACTGGTCCAGCCGCATCGTCACCGGCGACCCCGAAGCGCCAACGCTGTCCGATGCCCTTTGATCGGCGTCGGGAAATTCGCGAAAGTCGATGGCGCCCGAGGTGATGGCAAAGGCCAGCGGGTTGCTGCCCTTGATTTCAACCGCCCCGTCCAGCCAGCCGCCCAAGGTCACGCGCGAGAATTTGGCGACATCCAGCCGGCCATCCTTGCGAAAAGCCGCCTTGCCCTCGGCAGACATCTGCGGGCCCGACAGGGACAGGCGGCTGACCACGGGCGGCTGCGACAGGCGCGCCTCGACCTCCAGCCGGCCCTTGGCAGAGGCGCCCTTGGACCAGCCCAGTTCCGGGATCGCCAGCACCGCGCCGCGCAGATCCGAGGTCAGCGTCAACTCTGGCGCCGCCCCCCGGGGCAGGGCAATGTCGACCGTTCCCGTGGCCTTGCCCTTGACCATGCCCTTGGGCAGGCCCAGATCGAACACATCGACGGTGCGTGGCGACACTTCGACCGTGCCCGAGACCCGCGCCACACCGCCGTCGGCCTTGAACGGCAGGGTATAGCGCCCGTCAAACGGCAGGGTGCTGATCGTGCCCTGCCCCTGCGCCACCATGCCCTGCGGGTCGGCGGTGACCAACAGGTCGGGCACCACGATGTCATAGCCCTCGACCAGCACCGACGAAGCAAAGTCGCGGACCCGGGCGCGGGCGGTAAAGGCGACATCGCCGGGCAGGATGGCGCGCGACAGGGGCAGGCTGAATTCGGCCCCAATCACCGCGTCGCCCTGCCCCAGGGCCACCGGACGCCCGGCTTTTTTCAGATATTCAAAGGGTTTCTGGTTCAGGATCGACAAGGCGGCCTCGGCGGGGCCCCGGGCGCGCAGCGAAAACTCGCCCCTTGCGGGGATGGCGTAGATATCGGGCACTGTCAGCGACGAGCCCGAAATGTCCAGCACCCCGCCCTGCGGCGCGGTGACCTGCCCCTTGGCAAGGACCACGGTGTTGACCTTGCCGTCGATCACCGAATAGCCCTCTCCGCCGGTGACGGGCGGCATGGTCGCCATGAACCGGATTTCGGTTTCCTTGAAATCATAGTCCAGATGCAGACGCGGCTCGGTGCCCGGCGCCAGTCGAAGCGCCAGATCGACGTCGGTCAGATTGCCGGTCAGCAGGTTCTGCCCGGCCCAGGCCCGGGTTTTGGGCACCAGCCGAACCGGCCATAACTGCATCAGCCGCTTGACCGTCACCTCGTTCATCGCCACGTCCAGCGCCGCCGCCCAGCCCCCCGGCTGTGCCGAAGCCGTGCCCTTCAGCGACAGGTGCTGGCGGCCCTCGGACAGGCTGAACTGCCCGATTTCCACCGAAAACGGATCGGGCGTCATGCGCAGATCCAAAGCCCCTTGCCCGAAATGCACCGGGGTTTCGAACAACCCCTCGGGGTCGACCCGCAGATCGTCCAGTTGCAACTGCGCCAGAAAGGCCGCCGGGCTTTTGCCGCTGAGCGTGCCGCTTTGGATCTGCCCTGCGGCATCCAGCAGATAGACCTGTCCACGCGCCCGGGCTCGCAGGGTGGCGCTTTCCACCTCGATGTTCGACAGGCTTAACCGGCCGTCCTTCGGGTCATAGGACAGCTTCAGCCCGGCTTTGGAAAAGGCGATGGCGGTGGCATCCGGGGTCGGCTGCAAAGCGCCTGCCCCAAGCGACAACTGGGCGTCAAAGCCGTCGATCCCGCCGCGATGCAGGTTCATCTGCAACTGGCCCGAGATCGGCGCGTCCAAGCCGCCAAGCCAGGCCAGAACCGAATGCTGGGCCGCAAGGTCGCGCGCGGGAATATCGCTGACCTCGGCGGTGATGCGGGCCTCGCCCGCGCCTTTGGCCGCGATGGCTGTCAGGCGGGCGCGCGGCGTGCCCGACACCGCCCCCAGAACCGAGATCGTCAGTTCGGCCGCCAAGGCGTCGGCCCGGTTCTGCGCCACCAGCCGCCCGTCGCCCAGATCCCAGGTCCGCCCGGCCCGCGCGTCCGACAGGCTGAGCGACAGGCCCTCGAACTCGATGGTCTGCAGGTCGGCCAGTTCCGGCAGGGCAAGGGCATCGTCGATGCGGTCGAACAACTCGGACAGGCTTTGGATCGCCGGAGCCTTGCCCTGTCCGAACAGGATGTTGATGCGCCCGTCCAGATCGCGGCGCAGATCCAGATGCGCGCCCGAGATGCGCAAGCTTTGCGGCAGGACATTGCCCGACCAGAGGGCCCGGCCATCCACCACCATCACCGCCTCGGGCAGGCCCAGAAAGGTCGCCTGATCCCTTGCCTGCAACAGGCGCAGATCTTCCAGCTTCAGCACCGGGCTCCAGCTTTCGTCCAGCATCAACGACAGCCCGCCAAGGGACAGGCCCGCCTCGGGCAGGACGGTGTCGATCATGCGGTTCATCCGCACCTCGACCTCGGCCACGGCCCAGACCGGCAGGCTCAGCGGGCGCAGTTTCAGGGAAAATCCCGCCGCCACCAGCGTGAAGGCCAAAAGCACCAGAAACAACCGCAGGCCCAGGGCCCCGTCGCGCCGGCCGGCGCGCGACCTTGCGCCCGTGCTGGTGTTCAGACCCGTGTTCTGTTTGGGTTGTCCGGCCTTGACCGGGGCCGCGCGCGGCAGAGGGTCCGACAGAACCAGAACGCCGGGCGCCGTGCCTTCGGTCCCTGTCGTCGCCTCGCTGCCCATCATCGCCCCATTTCTTCGACATTTTGCTGCGGCTTGCCTTTACCATGACGGATGCGCAACTAGAACGCCAAGAAATCATTGCCGATTTGCAAGGAACCGCCGATGGAAGACGCCCCATGCTGACCCTGAACCAACCCGCCCCCGATTTCACCCTGCCCCGCGATGGTGGCGGCACGGTCACCCTGTCGGCCCTGCGCCCCAAGCCGCTGATCCTGTTCACCTATGGCCAGGATGGCACGCCGACCTGCACCAACGAGGTGATGCAGTTCGATGCCCTGCTGCCAGCGTTTCACGCGCGGGGATACGAGGTGATCGGCCTGTCCAAGGACAAGGTCGCGGCCCATGACAAATTCAAGGCCAAGATGGCGATCAGCCTGATTCTGGCCTCGGATCATGGCGGGCATGTGATGGAGGACTGGGGCGCGTTCGGTGAAAAGCTGTTCTTTGGCAAACTGGTTCAGGGAGTGCTGCGCACGACCTTCCTGATCGATGGCGCGGGCCGTCTGGCGCGGATCTGGAAGGTCGACAAGGTCAAGGACCACGCCACCGCCGTTCTGGCCGAGATCTCTGCATGACCTTGCCCCCGCCCGCCCCGACGCTATACCGCGTCTGGGGCATTCAACGGGGGCCATGGGGCATGCAGACGCTGGCGGAAATGGCGGTCGAGGTTCTGACCTGCGGCGACGGGCGGGCCAAGGCGGCGCTGTCGCGGCGCCATGCGGCCACTTGGTTCGCGGCGCGGGCAAGCGGCCAGCCCTTGGCGATCGGCACGGCCAACCCTCCCGACCAGCCGGCCCGCCCGGCCAAGCCCGAACTTCTGAACCCCCGCGACGTGCCGCGCCGCCGCACCTCCAGCCCGACCGGGCGCGTGGCGCTGTTGCATTCGCTGGCCCATATCGAGTTGAACGCGGTCGATCTGCACTGGGACCTGATCGCGCGCTTTGCCGAAACGCCGTTTCCGCTTGGCTTTTACGACGACTGGGTGAAAGCCGCTGACGAGGAATCCAACCACTTCAACCTCGTCTGTGATTGTCTTGAAAACATGGGAAGTTTCTATGGCGCGATGCCTGCCCATGCTGGAATGTGGCGCGCCGCCGAAGATACCGCCCGCGACCTGATGGGCCGTCTGGCCGTGGTGCCCATGGTGCTGGAGGCGCGCGGGCTGGATGTGTCGCCGCAGATGATCACCCTGTTCGAAGCGGCAGGCGAGGCGCAGGCGCTGGCCACGTTGAAGGTGATTTATGCCGAAGAGGTCGCCCATGTCGCTTACGGTTCCAAATGGTTCAACTGGCTGTGCGGGCGCGACGGGCTTGACCCCAAAGAGGCGTTTCACCGTCTTGTACGCCTGTACTTCCACGGTGCCCTGAAGCCGCCCTTCAACGAGGAAAAGCGCGCCGAGGCCGGTATGCCGCCCGATTTCTACTGGCCCCTGACCGAGGGCTGGCAGGACAAACCGCCGCAGTGATCGGCGGGTTCTTGCCGATGCCTTGGGGTTTTCGGCTGGCTTTGGCCGTCCCTGACCCTTCCATCTTGCCCCAACCCTTGCAGGTTTGTAACAAAAGGGCGCATCGCTTTCGGGCGGTTTTTGCCTTGACCGTCTAGACAACGACCGGAAACCGAAACGTGCTCAGCCGCCTGAACCATCGGATCAACACCGCAATCGAGGCGCATTTGCCCGAGCAGCGCCTGTTCCTGAAATCCGATACCGAGACCCGTTTCATCCGCCTGCGCCCGTTGACGCAGGCCGTCACGATTGCCGTGGGCGCGCTGGCTCTGGGCTGGACGATCTTTGCCACCGCCCTGATCCTGATGGATTCGATCTCGGCCGGAACCTCGCGCGATCAGACCCAACGCCAGCAGGCCCTGTACGAAGAGCGGCTGAATGCCCTTTCCGCCGACCGTGATCTGCGCGTCGAAGAGGCGTCGTCGGCGCAGGAACGCTTCAACGCCGCCCTGCAGCAGGTGTCGCTGATGCAGGCGCGGCTTCTGGCCTCGGAAGACAGCCGGCACGAGTTGGAAACCGGGATCGATGTGATCCAGAACACCCTGCGCCGCACCATCAAGGAACGCGACGAGGCCCGCAACACCGCCGCCCTTGCCGCCGCCGAACTGGAAAGTGCGACCGGAACCCAGCATACCGAAGCGGGCCGCGTCAAGGACACCGCCGCCTCGCTGGACCTGATTGCGACCGTGCTTGAAGACACCGCGCGGCAACGCGACATGGCGGTGGGCTCGGCCGAACGCGCAGCCGCCCGGGTCGAGGACATCACCCGCCAGAAGCGCGACCTTGAAGCGCGCAACGACCGCATCTTTACCCAGTTGGAAGAGGCGCTGACCGTGTCGGTCGAGCCCTTGGAAAAGATGTTCAACGATGCCGGCCTGTCGCCCGACGAATTGCTGAAATCGGTGCGCGAAGGCTATTCCGGTCAGGGTGGTCCGCTGACGCCCATAGTCCTTTCCACCGCCGGACAACCGCCCTTCCCCGAAGAAAGCCGCGCCAATGCGATCCTTGAAGGGCTGGACCGCATGAACATGTACCGCATCGCCGCCTTCAAGGCGCCCTTCGACATGCCCGTCAAGGACGCCTTCCGCTGGACCTCGGGCTTTGGCAACCGCCAGGACCCCAAGGGCTGGGGCACGCGGATGCACGAGGGCACCGACATGGCGGCGGCTTACGGCACGGCGATCTATTCCACCGCCGACGGGGTGGTCGAATTCGCCGGCTGGTCCAACGGTTACGGCCGCCTGATCAAGATCCGCCACGCTTACGGCATCGAAACCCGCTATGGCCATCTTTCGCAGATCAGGGTCGAGGTTGGACAAAGGGTATCGCGCGGCGAACGGATCGGTGATATGGGCAATTCAGGCCGGTCCACCGGAACCCATCTTCACTACGAGATCCGGATTGGTGGCAGGGCGATCAATCCGATGACCTTTATAAAGGCAGCGAACAATGTTTTCTAAAAGCCGCATCAACGAACCCGGCCCCGCAAAACCCGAGACGGAGAAGCCAAAAGTGCCCGAGACGACCGCATCCAAACCTTCGATGGAATTCACCGCTTCGGCCCCCAAGGGCAAGGTCGCGGCCTCGGTTCTGTCGGCCGATCTGACCGTGGTGGGCAATCTGCGCACCACCGGCGACATTCAGGTTGAAGGCACCGTCGAAGGCGACATCCGCGCCCATCTGTTGACCGTCGGCGAAAGCGCCACCGTGCGCGGCGAGATCGTGGCCGACGATATCGTGGTGAACGGCCGTGTCGTGGGCCGGGTGCGCGGGCTGAAAGTGCGCCTGACCTCGACCGCGCGGGTCGAAGGTGACATCATCCACAAGACCATCGCCATTGAATCCGGGGCGCATTTCGAAGGCTCGGTACAGCGTCAGGACGATCCGTTGAACAACGGCCGCAGCCCGCTGCCGCCGCAGATGCGCACCGAGGCGCCGATCCTGTCGGGCGACGGCGTCTGAGCCATTCCGCGACGCGCCGGTTTCAAGCGGGCCCCGGGGGCCCGCTTTTTGCTGTCAGCCAAGGTTCCATACGACTGCACGTCTGTACAGATGCCACGAGGCATGCCCTAGAAACGGCAGGGCCACGAATAGCCCCAGAAACCCCGGGAGCATGGCCACAAACAGCACCATTCCGATGAAGCCGCCCCAGGCCAGCATCACGAGCGGGCTGGTCCGCACCACCTCGATCGAGGTCAGCATCGCTGTCACGAAATCCACCTCGCGCTCTACCAGCATGGGCAGGCTGACCACCGTCAGACTGAACAGAAGTGCCGCGATCATCGCCCCGATAGCGGTACCCACGGCCAGCATCACCTGACCCTCGGGGGTGGCAAAGACCGCCAGCGAGGACGAGACGTTGGTCATGGTCGCCCGGCCCAGAAACAGCGCAAAGATCATGTGGGCCAGAAAATTCCAGAACAGGAAGAACACCACGATCACCG
>JANMJC010000368.1:0-1623 GCA_031371185.1 Paracoccaceae bacterium
GAAATCCTTGCGCAGGGGGTGGCCACGAAAGCCGTAGTCGGTCAGGATGCGGCGCAGGTCGGGATGGCCCGAGAACATCACCCCGAACATGTCGAAAACCTCGCGCTCGACCCAGTTGGCGGCAGGGTGGATCCCCACCAGCGAGGGCACCATGACGTCTTCGGCGACCCGCAGCTTCAGCCGGATGCGGGCGTTGGTATACATCGACAGGAACAGATAGACGATTTCGAACCGCTCGGGGTCCTGGGGGTAATCAACCGCCGTGATGTCGATCAACATGTTGAACTTGCAGACCGGATCGGTTTTCAGGTCGGCCACCACGGCCACCAGATCGTCGGCAGCCAAGGTCAGGGTCAATTCGTCAAAGGCGATGGCAGCGGCCACCTTGGCCCCGTGACGGGTGGTCAGATGGGTGGCAAGGGCGTTCAGTTTTTCCAACATGTGACCCTCAACGAACCAAAGTGCCGGTGCGGCGGATCTTGCGCTGCAATTGCAGGATGCCGTACAACAGCGCCTCGGCGGTCGGCGGGCAGCCCGGCACATAGATATCGACCGGCACGATCCGGTCACAGCCGCGCACCACCGAATAGGAATAGTGGTAATAGCCGCCGCCATTGGCGCAGGATCCCATCGAGATCACATAGCGCGGCTCTGGCATCTGGTCGTAGACCTTGCGCAGGGCCGGGGCCATCTTGTTGGTCAGCGTACCCGCCACGATCATCAGGTCGGACTGGCGGGGCGAGGCGCGCGGCGCGGTGCCAAAGCGTTCAAGGTCATAGCGCGGCATCGAGGTGTGCATCATCTCGACCGCGCAGCAGGCCAGACCAAAGGTCATCCAGTGAAGGGACCCGTTGCGCGCCCAGTTGATGATGTCTTCGGTCGTGGTCAGCAAGAACCCCTTGTCCTGCAATTCGCGGTTCAGGGACGCGGTCGCAACCTCGCGGTCGGGCCCTGCGGTATTGGCTCCGGTCATCACGCCCATTCCAAAGCCCCCTTCTTCCACTCATAGGCAAAGCCCACGGTCAGCACGGCCAGAAACGCGATCATCGACCAAAACCCCACCATGGAAATGTCGCCAAATGCCACAGCCCAGGGGAAGAGAAAGGCCACCTCCAGGTCGAAGATGATGAACAGGATCGACACCAGATAGAAACGCACGTCGAATTTCATCCGCGCGTCGTCAAAGGCGTTGAAGCCGCATTCATTGGCCGACACCTTTTCCGGATCCGGGTTGCGCACCGCGATCACGGCGGCGGCCAGGATCAGCACCAGGCCAAGCCCGAGGGCCAGGGCAAGCAGGATCAGGATGGGCAGGTATTCTCTGAGCAAAGGGTTGTCCACAAAGGGCTCCTTCCGGTGGCGCCGCGAAAGCGCTTCAACCCGTAGCAGGGGTCGATGCTGTCTGGGCCCCGTTTACCGTGGCGCGGTGGCAGGGTCAACCAAGGCCCATGCGAAAGGCGCGCAAAATCTGGACGGTCTGGGCGCGGGGTTTTTGCGGGTGGCGGGGGCGACGATGGAATTTTCGCAAAGGGACCGCCCGGCCCCCCCTTCCCCATCCCTTCCCCACCAGGGGGAAGGGAGGCAACCTTGTGCGCCAAAGGCATCGGCCTGTCCCGGGCGGTG
>JANMJC010000389.1:0-3096 GCA_031371185.1 Paracoccaceae bacterium
ATCGGTGTAAAACAGGTCCAGCCAGGCCTTGCGCTCTTGGGCGTTCACCTCGGCCTGAACGCCCAGCACCTTTTTCCACATCAGCGCGATGCCCTGCGCGCGCCGCGTGTTCACCTCGGCCACGGTCGAAGCGATGGTTACCTTCAGGGGATTGTCGGGCCCGTAGCCCGCCTTGGCATACAATTCTTTCGCCAGTGCCTCGCGGTCGGCCTGGCTCATCGCGGCCTCGGCAATCTGCGGCCCCTTGTAGGCTGGATCAAAGCCCCCGGCATAGGAATAGGTCGGCACCGCGCCACCCTTCACGATCTTGCCCTCCAGAACCTCGCGGTCAATCGCAAGGCTCAACGCGCGGCGCAGGTCGATGTTGTCGAAGGGGGGCAGGGACAGGTTGAAGCTGTAATAGATCAGGTAGGTCGAGGCGAAGGTAAAGACTTCGCCCGGCATGCTGGCCCTGACCTCCTCCAACTGGCCCAGAGGAATGTCATAGGTGATGTCGATCTCGCCGGCCTGATAGCGTTTCAACTCGGTCGAGACGTCCTCGGTCACATGATACTTCACGAAGGGAATCTTCACATTGGCCGCGTCCCAGTAATTGGGGTTTCGGGCCAGAAGAACATGGCTTTGCGGCACCACTTCGGTGATCACATAGGCGCCGTTCGACACGACCTTGGCCGGGTCGATAAAGCCCGCCGCCCCGTTGGCCGCAAAGCTGGGCCGGTGCAGCGGGGCCATCTGGAAGGACCCCATCAGGTCCAGAATGAAGGGCGCGGGAGTCAGCATTTCGATCACGACGGTGCGCGCGTCAGGGGCGGTGATGGCCACCGTGGCGGGGTCGGTGGTTTCGGAATTGGCAAAGGCTTCCGCGCCCTTCACCTTGATGGTCGAATAGAAATAATAGCCCTTTTCCGAGGTCGTCGCCGGATCAAGCGTTCGGATCATGCCGGCCACGAAATCCTGCGCCACCAAAGGATCTCCGTTCGACCATTTCAAGCCGTCGCGCAGATGAAAGGTATAGGTCCTGCCATCGTTCGACATGTCCCAGGTCTCGGCGGCCCCCGGTATGATCTGACCGGTGCTGTCGAAATTGACCAACCCCTCATAGACGTCGGACTGAATCCAGGCCGCCGCCGCGTCGAAATTGACTTGCGGGTCCAGCGAGGACCATTCCGACCCGATCCCCCGATCCAGGGTGTCGTCGGCAAGGGCCAGCGGGCCAAAGGTCAGGGCAAAGGCGACCGAAAGGGCAAGGCTGGAGGGCTTCAAGGCGCGTAACATGGCTTCATCTCCTTGATTAAATTATTCAATCTGACAGCATTTGCCCGTCGCGCAGGGCTTTTGCACCGGCGACATGGGCCAACCCTTGCCCGCGCAGGCAGGACCGCCACAGGTCCTGACGAAACAGCATTCCCGTCACCGGCGCGCAAACCGCCAGACGCAGATCCGCGGCCGGGTCGGTGACATGGGCGATCACCTGACCCTGTTGCACCTCATCGCCCAAAGCCGCGACCCAGGTCACGATCCCGCCCTGCGGCGCAAAGGCTTCGATCGCGCCGCCAAGGGGCAGGTGCGGCGGGTCGTCATGGGCGGGGTCCGACGGGCCCGCAACCACGCCCACTGCGGCCAGATAGGTCATCAGGTTGGCCGCATCCAGCATGGCCTGCGCATCGCTGACATCGAACTGGCCGCGATACTCCAGCGTGGCCGAAAACGCCCCGGCGGGGATGGGAATGTCGGGCCCGAAGGCGCGTCGCAGGGCGGGGTAGGGGGCGGTGTGGGCCTCGTCAAAGGCATTGCCGCCCGAAACCTCTTCGACCAGAACCAGCTTTGCCCCCACCGCCCGCGCCAGAAGCCGCGTCTCGTCGGGGCGGGCAGGCGAGGCATAAAGGTGCATCAGCGAGACATGGTCGCAATGCAGATCCAGAACGTGATCGGCGTCATGCGACCACAGCAACAGGGCGCGGCGCAGGTCGGCGTTCCGGGTCGGACAGGGCAGATCGCGCAGCGCCTGGCCAAAGGCCGCGCGGATCAGCGCCAGATTCCTGTCGGGGTCAGCGCCCAGTTGCCCCTGCAACGCCCCAAGGCTTAGCGCTGCAAGGTCGGGGTAGCCCCGGTTGAAATTCTGCATCGACCCAAGGTCTTGCCGGCCCTGCGGCTTTTGCTGCACCCATTGCGCCAGACCGATCGGATTGGCAAAGGGCACCAAAAGCACCTCGCCCAGAATGCGCCCCTCGGCCTCTGCCGCCTTCAGCAACCCGCGCAGATGGTGCAGAACCAGCGGTCCCGGCATCTCGTCGGCATGCAGACCGGCCTGCAGATAGGCTTTGGGCCGCGCCCCGGGCACCCCAAAGCGCAGGCAGGTCAGCGACATCTGCTGCCCCGGACTGTCCGGCGTCAGATCGTGCTGTTCAACCTTCATCACGGGCCATCATACCAGATCACGGGCAAACCTTTCGTCCCAGTCGCGCGAAAAGATCGTCCGCCCGTTCTCGGTCACAGTCAATTCCGTCTGCAACCGAAACTGCGTGGCATCGCAGGAAAGCCGCCCGGTCGAATGGTGCCCGACCGTCGCATCGGGGCGTTGCATGGTCACGGTGTATTCGGTGGTGGTGACCGCCGACAGGGGATCGCCTTCGACAATCACATGCCGAACCATCCCGGCCGAGGTGACGGTGGTTGCGATATCCTCCATCGAAACACTGTAGGTCCAGCGCGGAAAATCCACCTCGTGGCGCCCGGTCAACAGATCATGGCTGACCCGGCGCGGCGCCCCTTCGGTGGCGTGGTAGGCATGCGGGGTCTGCGGCGCGATTTCGGCGGGGTCAAAGGCGCGCAGGCTGGCGTCTTCGGCGCGCGCGGGCCGAACCGGCAGGATCACCGCGCTGGACCCCAGATGCAGGGTCAGCGTCGCGATTTCGGGCGGCGGATGGGCAATGGGATAGTAGCTGGTTGACAGCGACACCGCGATTCTGTGGCCCGCCGGAAAGGAATGGGCGATATCGTCCATCTCGACCGTGCAGTCATAGGCCTGCCCCGGCACCAGGGCCTGCGGGGTCTCGTGGCTGTCGCGGTGCGTCAGGTTCATTAGGCCCACCGTCA
>JANMJC010000390.1:0-13556 GCA_031371185.1 Paracoccaceae bacterium
GCGGCGCGACCGGCCGGTGCTGGCCGCTTTCCAGACACGTCCCGTCCGTGGAGGCTTGATGCCGCCGCGCAATGATCTAGTGCAACTGCGCCTGGACGGTGGCGGTCAGATCCGACAGCGAAAACGGTTTGGGCAGAAAGACCGAGTTCGGAATGCGCAACTGGGTTTCCTGCAAGGAATCCTCAGAGTAGCCGGACACGAAGATCACCTTGACGTTCGGGCGATCTTCCAGCGCCAGCCTTACCCAGCTTGGCCCGTCCATTCCCGGCATGACCACATCGGTCACAAAGATATCCACCGCCAGCGAGGGATCTTCCAGTGTCTTGAGCGCCTCTTCGGCATTGCCGGCCTCCAGCACGGTATAGCCCCGCATCCGAAGCGCCCGCGAGGCGAAGGCGCGTACTGGGGCCTCGTCTTCGACCAAAAGCACGACCCCTTCGCCCAACCTGATCTCGACCGGGCGGGCCAGCGGCGCTTTTGGGGCGGTCAGGGCGGCAGGGCGGTCATGGGTCGGAAAATACAGCGAAAAGATCGTTCCTTCGCCGGGGGTCGAATCGACAAAGATGAAGCCGCCGGACTGCTTGACGATGCCGTAAGCGGTGGACAGACCCAGGCCCGTCCCCTCACCCGATTTCTTGGTGGTGTAGAAGGGTTCGAAGATCTTGGTCAGGCGGTCTTCGGAGATCCCCGTGCCGGTGTCGACAACCCGGATCACCGTCCATTCACCCGCCGCCACGACCGCCCGGTCGCGCCGCAAGGGTTCGTGGAGGGTCAGGATCTCGGTCTCGATCTTGATGATCCCGCCCTCGGGCATGGCATCGCGGGCGTTGACCACCAGATTGACGATGACCTGCTCCAACTGGCGCTTGTCGGCGCGGATCAGACGCAGATCGCTGTCGTTGGTCAGCCGGAGCTGAATCTTTTCGCCGACCAGACGGTTCAACAAATGGGTCAGGTCCGACAGGACGTCGGGCAGGTCCAGAAGTTCCGGTTTCAGCGTCTGCTTGCGCGAAAACGCCAGAAGCTGGCCCACAAGGGCCGCGGCGCGGTTGGCGTTCTGATGGATCTGGACCAGATCGGCATAGTCGGGATGTTCGCGCGCATGATGGGTCAGAAGCAGGTCGCAATGCCCCGAGATCGCCGTCAGCAAGTTGTTGAAATCATGCGCCACACCGCCCGCAAGCTGGCCGATCGCCTGCATCTTCTGACTTTGAACGAACTGCGCTTCAAGCTGTTTGAACTGCGTCGCGTCCTGCAGGACCGCCAGAACAAAGGGCCGGCCCTGCTCGACGATGCGGCGCAGGGTCACCTGCATGAAGACCTCGCCCTCGAGCAACCGCGCGCGCATCACTTCGCTGCCCCCCGGCAGTCGTTCGGCATGGACATCCGCCAGCCAGTCCGACACCGGGCGACCCAGACCTTCGAACAGATCGTGGAACATCCGCATCTCGCCCTCGGCCAGGGCAAGCTGATCGCGCGCCACCCGGTTGGCACCGACCAGCGTGCCGTCGGCGCTGAATTTCGCAAGCGCAACGGGAACATGCTCGAAATCGGCCAGAACCCTTTGGTCGTCGGCGTTGCGCGACACCGGCAGAAGATAGATCTCGCGCCGCTCTCCGGCGCCATCGATCACCGCCAGCACCGCCCGCACCGGGCCGTTCAGCGTCGTCACCTCGACCTCTTCGCCGGAATGCTGCAAGGCCCCGCTGAACACCCGGTCCAGCCGCTTCGGACGCGCGCCCAACAGCCGCCGCATCGCTTCGTTCGAATACAGCACCACCCCGGCCTTGTTGGCGGTCAGCATCGGCAGGCTGAGTTGTTCTGCCCCCCGCCCGACGCCCGAGCGGTCTTGAAATTCTTCCAGACGCCACAGAACCCGGTCGTCCCCGGTCCGGTGCGCCGTCACCCGGCTGTGGCCGTTGCGCGTCACCACATCTTCACGCGCCCGGGTACCGCCAAGCGCACGGCTTTGAAGACGGTACAGGACCGCGCCCGGAGAAGCGAAATGTTCCCCCAGAAGCGACACCAGCGTTGCCGCCTCGGACGCGCCGAAACGGGTTTGGGCCGCCTCGTTGCGAAACAGGATCTGGCCCTGCCCATCGGTCAGAAAACACGGCGAGGTATCGCGCCCGACCAGATCGGACACAAGCCGATCCTGGCGGCGCAGGCCATAGGCGACCAGGACCGCGCGCAGGCGCAGAAAAAGGGTCAGGATGGACAGGGTGGTGGCAGCAAGCGCCGCGACCAGTTTCAGGACAGGGTTGCTGACATAGAACGCCATCGCCGCGCAGCCGACCGCAATCAACAAAAGCAGCCAGTAGCGGCTGTGTTCTGGTCCCGGTTTGCTGAGCCGCACCTCGATGCCTGCCACGGTCGTCCTCGTCAGATTCGGTACCCTAGCTTGGCCGCAAAATCATTAACCGCGACTTAACTCGAACCCGCCATCTGCAATCGCCCCGATTGTGTCAGTCTTGGTCCCGATTACCTAAAAGTGCAAGAAAGAACCCGTCTCCGCCATCCAAGGGAGAAAAGCGATGGGTCTGCTGGCAGGTCCAACCGGCGTGGCGGGCCAGAAAACCGGCGACCTGATCTTCGTTCTCGACCCGCAGCATCGAGCAGGTCGCATAGGCAAGAACGCCCCCCATGCCCACCAGAACAGATGCCTTGTCAAGCACTTGCGCCTGCATCTTCACAACCTGCGTCAAGCTGTCTTGGCTGAGGGCCCACTTGCCTTGCGGGTCACGGCGCCAACTTCCCGACCCCGAACAGGGTGCGTCGCACAGGACAAGATCATAAGGAGCGGCAAGGCCCGGGTCGCGCAGGATCGTGATTGCTGCCCCCGCCCGGGCGGCGCGGAGCGGCAGATCCTTCATGCGCGTCGCGGCGATGTCCCAGGCGTGGACGCGCGCCGCCCCACGGGCGGCAAGGGCCAGCGACTTGCCCCCTCCTCCGGCACAATAATCCAGCACAGATGCGCCTTTCGCCACCGGCAGGGCCTGTACCACCGCCTGCGAGGACAGGTCCTGCAGCTCGACCAGACCCGACAGATACGCGCGGCTTTTCTGGACTTTCCGCGCGTTATCGGTAACTTGCAGACAGGTCTTCACCTTTGGGGAGGGGATCGTTGCCACACCTTCCGCGGCCAGGGCGGCACGGGCCTGATCGCGGCTGATCCGGGCGGTGTTGACCCGCAGAAACACCGGCGCGCGATCCTGCAAGGCGCACAGAACCGCGTCGAAATCGTCGCCAAGCGATCCTTTCAGCGCCGGACCCAGCCAGTCGGGACAGTCCAGCGCCTCCAGTCCTTGCGGCAGATGGCCGGTCTCTTCGGGGGACACCCGGTCGGGGGCGTGGCCCTCGCCGGTGAAAAGCGACGCCACATCGGCATTCCTCTGGCGCAAGAGGCCCAGGATCAGGCCGCGCCCGGACAGGCCGCCCCCCAGGGCAGCCGCCGACCTTCGGCGGCGCAGGGCGTCGAACACCAGATCGCGCACCGCATTGCGGTCGCCCGACCCGGCAAAGCGGCTGGCACGGCCCCAGGCGGTCAGCGCCCCTTCGGCCCCGGCACCTTGCAGGATATGGTCCAGCACCGTGATGGCGGCGGAAAGTCGGGCGGCGGGTGTCATCGCTTTGGGGTTTTCCGATCTCACCTGCATGGGGTGCCGGGTCTGATTAGCGTGGCCGGGGGCCAAGGGCAATCTTGGGCTGGCAATTTGCCCTTTCCGGCCCCATGTAGGCGGCAGGCTGAAGGAGCGAAGGCGTGAGAAAGGCAAGTTCGGACCCGGGATTGACCGAGATGCTGTTGTCGCTGATCCGCCCGCCGGGTGCCAGCGAGCGGGTTTCGCTGGCCGAGATCGTCGGACATCTGGACGATCGGGCGCGCGGGGTGCTGATCATCCTGTTCGCCTTGCCCAACTGCCTGCCCAGCATTCCGGGCACCTCGGCGATCACGGGGCTGCCGCTGGTCTTTCTGCTGGTCCAGATGGCGCTTGGTCGCAAGCCCTGGTTGCCGGGGTTCCTTGCCAACCGAACCCTGCCGCGCGAGGGGCTGGATTCGGTGCTGGTCAAGGCGACGCCCTGGCTGGTCTGGATCGAAAAGCTGATGCATCCCCGGCTGTCGTTCCTGACCACGGACCCGATGGAACGGGCAATCGGCGCCTTGGGGGCGCTTTTGTCTCTGACGATCATGCTGCCGATCCCCTTGGGAAACACCCTGCCCGCGCTGGCGCTGATCCTCTTCTCGATGGGGTTGATCGGCAAGGACGGGGCCTGGATTCTGGCCGGTCTGGTCATGTCGGGCCTTGCGGCGGCCCTCTTGGGCGTTGCAGGCTGGGCCGCGTTTCAGGCCATGATCCGGATGGGCCTTGGCTGGTTCGGCGGCTGAGCGCCGACCGGCCGCGATCCGCTATCCCAGCCGGTAATTCTATCCCAGCCGGTAATTCGGGCTTTCGCGGGTGATCTGCACATCATGGACATGGCTTTCCTTCAGCCCGGCCCCGGTGATGCGCACGAAATTGCAATTGGCGCGCATCTCGGCCACCGTCCGGCACCCGGTATATCCCATGGCGGCGCGCAGGCCGCCGACCATCTGGTGCAGCACAGCGGCAACCGTGCCCTTGTAGGGCACCTGCCCCTCGATCCCTTCGGGAACCAGCTTGTCCGAGGCGGCATCCTTCTGGAAATAGCGGTCTGCCGACCCGCGCGCCATGGCGCCAAGCGAACCCATGCCCCGGTACGCCTTGAAGGACCGGCCCTGCCACAGGATCACCTCGCCGGGGGATTCGTCGGTGCCCGCGATGGCCGATCCGACCATGGCGCAGCTTGCCCCCCCCGCGATGGCCTTGGCGAAATCGCCCGAGTATTTGATGCCGCCATCCGCGATGACCGGAATGTCGCCGGCCGCCCGGGCCGCATCCATGATCGCGGTCAGTTGCGGCACGCCCACTCCGGCCACGATGCGGGTTGTGCAGATCGACCCCGGGCCGATGCCGACCTTGACCGCATCCGCCCCGGCCCCGATCAGGGCGCGCGTGCCCTCGGCGGTGGCGACATTGCCCGCCACGACCTGCACCTTGTTCGAGATCTTCTTGATCCGCTCGACCGCCATCGCGACCCCTTCGGAATGGCCATGCGCGGTGTCGATCACCACCATGTCGACCCCGGCCTCGATCAGCGCCATCGAGCGTTCAAAGCCCGCGTCGCCCACCGTGGTCGCCGCAGCCACCCGCAGCCGCCCCATCTCGTCCTTGCAGGCATGCGGGTTCAGCACCGAGGTTTCGGTGTCTTTCAGCGTCAGAAGCCCGGTCAGCTTGCCCGCGCCATCGGTCACCAGCAGTTTTTCGATCCGCCGCGCCTTCATCAGACTGATGGCCTGATCGCGGTCGACCGGTTCATGAAGCAGCGCCAGATTGGTCGAGGTCATCATCACCGACACCGGGGTGCGGTCATCGGTGGCAAAGCGCATGTCGCGGTTGGTCACGATGCCCAGAACCCGACCCGAAGCATCGACCACGGGAAAGCCGGTGATCTGATAGCGCTCCATCAGCACCTTCGCGTAGGCCATGGTCTGGTCCGGGGTCAGGGTGATCGGCTGATAGACGACGCCGGATTCGAACCGCTTGACGCGGGAAACCTCGCGCGCCTGCGTGGCGGTGTCCAGATTGCGGTGGATCACGCCAATGCCGCCCGCCTGGGCCATGGCAATCGCCATGCGCCCTTCGGTGACGGTATCCATGGCCGAGGAGAGCAGCGGGATCTGCATGCGGATGGATCTGGTCACAAAGGTCGAGGTGTCGGCCTCGGACGGCAGGACGGAACTGGCGGCAGGCACCAGCAGGACATCGTCAAAGGTGAATGCCTCGCGAATCTCCATGAAATCCTCCTTGGGGGGGTTTGGGGAGTTTGTTCGTTTGACGGGTCCCTCTTTCACTCCCGCAGCCCAAGCGCAAGGGGTGGCCTTGCGTCCGGCGCGCGTTTGGGCATTTTGGGAGGCATCACAGGTCCGGCGGCGGCAGGCAGGGGTTCACATGCGCGTGGCGATCATCGAAAACACCCGGGTCACCCATCACGGACAGGTCGGCGTGGCCCTACACGAAGCCGCCACCGTGATCGATGTCTACCGGCCCTGGCTGGACGGCGCGCTGCCAAAGCGCGGTTCCTTTGACGCCCTGGTGTCCTTTGGCGGCGAGCAGACCGCCCGCGACGACCATTCGCACCCCTATCTGCCCGCGCTTGGCGCCATGATGGCCGAAACGGCGGCACAGGGCACGGCGGTTCTGGGCATCTGTCTGGGGGCACAGGTTTTCGCGCGCGGTCTGGGGGCCGACAACCACATCGGAACCGCTTTGGAACTGGGCTGGTGCGCGGTCGCGAAACGGGCCGAGGCCGCGCAGGATGCGGTGCTGGGCGCCCTGCCCGACCGGTTTTCGGTCATGCAATGGCACAGCGACACCTTCACCCTGCCCCCGGGTGCCGCCCATCTGGCCGGATCGCCGGTGGCTCCGGTGCAATGCTATCGCTACGGCCGCGCAGGCTACGGCATGCAGTTTCATTTTGAAGCCAGCCGGGCCGTGGCGCGCGACTGGTGCCGGCGCTTTCCCGAGATGATCGACGCGACCGCTCCGGGATGGCGGGCCGACTATGCCCGTCACGAAGCCGACCACGGGGCCGCGGCGGATGGTCATGGTCTGGCCATCGCCCGGGCCTGGGTGGGGCTGATCTGACCGTCAGACCGCCGAAGCGTTGGTCTTGGCGCCCAGCTTGCCGCCTGGCCAAAGCCGCAGGACCTTCAAGGCCAGCGTGACGATCAGCGGCGTGGCAAGGGCGGTCAGCACCAGCCCCGCCGTTGTCCAGACACCGCCCATCGACATCAGGGCCAGGGCCAGCGCCGCCGGGGGAAAGGTGATCGCCCCCCAAAGGGCCGTGAACCCCGAGACGGTGATCCAGCGCGCCGACAGGATCAGGGCCGCCGCGATCACCCCGGCCAGAACGGCAAAAGAGGTCGCGAGCGCCGTCAGGTTCAGCAGGGCCGCGACCATGGCGAACAAGGCGGCAGGGGCAAGGTGAAGGGCGAGAAGCGGGCGCAGGGGCCCGGGCGGAATGCGGGTGACAAGCTGCGCCGCCGACACGCCCCAGATCAGCGTGGCCACCGGCATCGCGGCGTAAAGCAGTGTCTGCGCCGTCGCGGCCCAGCCAAGCTGCGCCAACGGCACCGCAGCCACGACGAAACCGGCAAAGCTCAGATGCCAGACCGGGGTCAGCGGGCGGGCGTTGGCCGGTTGGCCCGCCATCACGACCAGAACCATCAGCGCCATGGCGCCATGAGCGATCAGCGCGCCAAAGGCAATCGCCGTCGCCAGCCCGGCGCTGTAGGGCATCACCACGCTGGCCATGACCATGCCCGACATCGACGCGGCGGCAAGTCCGGCCTGCCCCGGGAGCCTGGCCAGATCCTCGGTCAGGGTGCCGAACCGGCGCAGGACCTTGGCCAGAATTGCGACCACGGCAAAGACCCAGATCACCGCCAGCGCGCCCAAAGCCGCCTCGAGCGGACCTCCGGGAAGGCCGGTGATCTGGGCCGCCTTGCGCAGAGCCAGCCCCAGCCCCGACAGCCCCAGAAGGGCGGGAAAGATCGCGGGCGGGGTCTGGGCGAAAAGTCTTGCCCGCGCCGGGGGGAACTGCGGTGGGGGAAAGGATTTGGGGCGGCGGTCCGGCGGGGCATCGGGCATCTGGCGTCTCCTTGGCGTCAGATGGGGCCAGATTTCGCCGAATGTCCACAGGGCCAAGAGCCGCAGCGCGCAGTCAGGGGGCCTTGCCTATCGGCGCAGGACCGGGAACCAATCCTCGCGCAGGCGCTGGCCCGGCACCATCTCATGGCCCGGAAACGGCGGCGAGGTGCGGCCCGGCCGTTCGGTATAGCGGACATCCCCGCCCACCAGCCGCAGCGAAAAGGCGCGGCGGCGCAGAGCGGAATTGTTGCCGCGCGCGCCGTGCAGGGTGCGAAAGTCGAAGGCCACCGCATCGCCCGGCTCCATCGCCCATTCCTTGACCGGCATGCCCTCGGCGTCGGGATCGGGCACGGGCATGTAGGTGTCGGCATCGGGGTAAAAGCTGGTCTCGGCCAGCCAGCGCGTCGGCAGTACCTCTTTTTCCCACCGGTGGCTGCCCGCGACACAGCGCAGCGACGCCTCGCGCACCGGGTCCAGCGGCGACCAGAAGCTGATGGTCTGGCGACCGCTGACAAAGTAATAGGGCCCGTCCTGATGCCAGGGGGTGGCGCGGCTGGTGCCGGGTTCCTTGACCAGCACATGATCATGGAACATCTGCACCAGGTCCGAGCCCATCAGCCGCGCCGCCACATCCGCCACCTCCGAGCCGTGGATGACCTCGGCAAATTCCGGGATGCGCTGCCAGTTGCAATAGTCGTCAAAGAACCGCCCCGCCTCGCCCGGCTTCAGGTTTTCGGCGGCAAAAGGCCCCGGGTCAGCCATGTTGCGCGCAACGCCCGCGCGCAGGGTGTCGACCCAATCGGTCCACAGCCCCTTGACCAGCACCACGCCGTCGCGCTGAAAATCATTGGCCATCTGGTCGGTGATCTGTAGGGGCATCGCGGCGGTCCTTGTCGGGGGGGGTTGCGGCCAGGAAACCACGCGGGCATCATTCATGCAAATCATGGTTTTGAATAAGGCCGATAACGCCATGTTATCCCTCACCCTGCGCCAACTGGAATATGCCGTGGCCATCGAGCGGGCCGGATCGGTGACCGGGGCGGCGGCGGCGGTTCACCTGTCGCAGCCCGCCTTGTCCAACGCGCTTGCGACCCTGGAGCGGCATCTGGGCCAGCCGCTGTTCCTGCGCCGCGCCGGGGGCCCGATGGTGGCGACGAGTTTTGGCCGGTTCTGGCTTGCCGAGGCCGAGTCGGCCCTTGCCGCCCTGGGGCGGTTGTCGCGCGCCCAGATCCGCGCCGAACCCTTGCGCCTTGCGGTGTTCGAGGATCTGGCCCCGCTGCATCTGCCCGCCCTTCTGTCGGCCCTTGAACCCGCCGCCGGCCCCCCTGCCCTGCGGCCGCTGATCCTGGGGTTCGAGGCGCTTTCGGACGCGCTGGAAAACGGTCAGGCCGATCTCGCGCTGACCTGGGAGCTGGGCCTGTCGCGCCGAATCCTGACCCGGGTTCTTGCCCGCCTGCGCCCGCAGGCCGTTCTGGCCCCCGATCACCCCCTGGCGGCAAGGCCCGGCCTGTGCCTGGCCGATCTGGCCGATCAGCCCCTGGTGCTGACCGATCAGGGCCTGTCGGTGCAGCACATGCGCGGGCTGTTCACGGCGGCCGGGCTGGTGGCATCGGTGGCCCACCGCGTGGCCTCGGCCGAGTTGATGCGCGGCTATGCGGCGCGCGGCTTTGGGGTCGGGCTTGCCTATACCCATCCCGCCGCGCCCCTGGCCCCTGACGGCGCCCCGCTGTGTCTGCGCCCCCTGACCGATGCCGGCAGCGTCGCGCTGGTCCTTGCCTGGCGACAGGGCGAAGCCCTGCCCCTGACCACCTTGCAGATTGACGCGATTGCCCGTCATTTTGACCCCTGAAATTCAAACCGCTTTGACCCTTGTGTTCCTTTGGTCAAAGCGCCTTGAAATTTCGCCCCGATTGAAACTCAGTGCTTCTCGGTTTCAAATTTTATGGTTAGGAGTCGGGGCCCGGCCCCAAAGCCCGGATCGCGATCCCCTGACCCAGCCCCCAAGGCAAATTGATGAACCTCAAGGAACTTGCTGCCAAGCTGCAACTGTCCCCCACAACCGTCAGCCGCGCGCTGAACGGATACCCCGAGGTCAACGAGGCCACGCGCGAAAGGGTGGTGGCGGCGGCGCGCAAACACAATTACCGCGCCAACACGCGGGCGATTCGGCTGGCCACCGGGCGGGCGCAGGCGGTCGGCCATGTGCTGTCGGGCAATCTGCAGGCCGAGATCATGAACCCGATCTTTGCCGATTTCATCGCCGGGGCCGGAGAGGCCTATTCGCGGGTCGACTATGACATGCTGCTGTCGGTGGTCCCCATCGAGGGCGAAGAGGCGGCCTACCGCGAGTTGAAGGCCAAGGGCAATGTTGACGGGGTCATGGTGCAAGGCGTGTTGCACAACGATCCGCGCATTCCCTTGCTGATGGACATCGGCCTGCCCTTTGTGGCGCATGGTCGGGCGACCGGAACGGCGGTGGACTATTCCTGGGTCGATGTGAACAACCGCCGCGCCTTTCTGCGTGCCACCGAATTCCTGCTGGATCTGGGCCATCGAAGGATCGCTTTGGTCAATGGTCTGGAAGAGATGAACTTCGCGCAGCGCCGCCGGTCGGGCTATGTCGATGCGCTGGCGGCGCGCGGCGTCGATCTGGACCCCGGCCTGATGCGGTCGGGCAAGATGACCGAGGATTCGGGCTTTCAGGCCGCGCAGGTGCTGTTGGCCGCCGATAATCCGCCCACGGCGTTTCTGGCCGCCTCGATGCTGTCGGGCATGGGCATCCGCCGCGCGATCGAGGGATCGGGCCGCGTGATGGGGCGCGACATCTCGGTGATCATCTTTGACGATGACCTCAGCTATCTGCGCAACGGCTCCGAGGTTCCGATCTTTACCGCGACCCGGTCTTCGGTGCGCGAAGCGGGGCGGATCGCGGCCGAAATGCTGTTGAAGATCATCGGCGACCCCGATGGCCCGCCGCAGCACCGGTTGCTGGAGGCCGAGTTGATCATCGGGTTGTCGACCGGCCCCGGACCCAGCCCGGTGACCCCGCCAACGTCAAGCCAAGGACAGACCCCATGACGGCACCTCTCGCGATCCTTGCCGACATCGGCGGCACCAACACCCGGGTGGCCCTGGCGCGCGGTCGCGCGGTTGACGCCGCGTCGATCCGCCGCTTTGCCAATGCCGGCTTTGCCGGGCTGGAGCCCATCCTGGTGCAATATCTCGCCGAGGCGGGTCTGCCGTCGGTCGACGGGGCCTGCGTTGCGGTGGCGGGGCCGGTGCGCGACGGGGTGGCCGAGATGACCAACCTGTCCTGGGTCATCGACAACGCGCAGTTGGTGCGCGCCACGGGGGCGGCCCGGGTCGCGATCCTGAATGATCTGCAGGCGCAGGGTCAGGCCCTGGGCATTATCGCCGAGACGGACCTGAAGGTACTTCTGCCGGGGCCCAAAAAGCCGGGCGCGTCGATGCTGGTGGTCGGTCTGGGCACGGGGATGAATGCCGCCCCGGTGAATGACACGCCCTGGGGCCGGGTGGTTGCGGCCTCGGAATGCGGCCATGTCTCGATGCCGGTGCAGACCTTGCAGGATTTCCGACTGGCGCAGTTCCTGATGCACGAGGCCCCGGGGGCGCATGGCTTTGCCGGGGTCGAAGAGGCGATTGCCGGGCGCGGCATCGGCCACCTTTACGCTTTCCTGACCCTGGAAGCCGGGCAGATGGTGGAAAAACCCACCGCCGAGGTCATGGCCGATCTGGCGGCGGGTGACGCCATGGCGCGTCGCACGGCCGCCCTGTACATCCACATCATGGGACAAAATCTGGGCAACCTCGCGCTGACCCACCTGCCCTTTGGCGGCATTTATCTGATCGGCGGCGTTGCGCGCGCCATGGCGCCCTATCTGGACGAGATGGGCTTTGCGCGGGCCTTCCGCGACAAGGGCCGCTTTGCCGAGTTCATGGAGAATTTCTGCGTGACGCTGGTGGAAGACGACTATGCCGCGCTGACCGGATGTGCGGCCTATCTGGCGAACGGCGGCCGCGGATAGGCCAAATTTCTTCGAAGAAATTTGCAAATTCGTTCGAACGAATTTCTCTCTAGAACGGCAACCGGTCTTTCAGGAAACTCAGCGCCACCGACAGGCCGTCCTGCGCGATCCCGTGGCCCGAGCCTTTCATCACATGGCCGAAGGTTTCGAACCCCGCCGCGATCAGCGCCGATCCTGCAACAGCCATTTCGTCAAACGGCACCACCTCGTCGCGGTCGCCGTGCATCAACAGGACCGGCGGCTTGCTGACCGCCTCGGCCATCAGGCGCGTGGGCGCGACCAGGCGGCCGGAAATCGCGACGACCCCGGCAAAGGGAACCGCCCGGCGCGGTGCCACATGCAGGGCCATCATTGCGCCCTGCGAAAAGCCGACAAGGGCTGTGGCGGCGGGAGACAGGCCTTCTTCGGCCATCCGTTGCGCCAGAAAGGTGTTCAGATCGTCGGATGACCGCGCAAGTCCGGTGGCGGCCTGCACCTCGGAGGAGCCATCAAAGCGCGGGATCGGGAACCACTGAAAACCGAAGGGCGAAGCGGCGGGCCGGTCGGGCGCATCCGGGGCCACGAAGACCGTGTCGGGCAGATGCGGAGCCAGAACATCCGCCAGACCCAGAAGATCGGCGCCATCGGCCCCGTAGCCATGCAGGAAGACCACCAGAGAAGTGGCCTTGCCGGATCGGGCGGGTTTGCGCCCGAATTTCAGGGTTCGTGTCATCTGATGCCTTCGCGCTGTCTTGCGACGTGGTAATAGGCCCAGAGCGCGCGGGCGGCAACCGCGCGCCACGGCGACCACCCTTCGGCCAATGCGCGCAAAGCCCGGTCGGTGGGGCGGGCGGGCAGCGCAAAAAGTTGTCGGGCGGCCTCTTGCAGTGCCAGATCGCCCGCGGCGAAAACATCGGCACGGCCCAGGGCGAACATCGCATAAATCTCGGCGGTCCAGCGCCCGATGCCCGGAACTTCGGTCAGGGTGGCGATCACCGCTTCGTCGGGCTGAAGGCGAAGGGCGTCAAAGTTGATGCCCGACTGGGCAAGTGCGCGGCCGTAGCGCGCCTTTTGCCGCGACAGGCCCGCCGCGCGCAGCGCCTCGTCGGGGGCGATGGCCATGGCAGCTTGGGTGGTCAGGCCGGCATCCTCCAGCCGTTTCCAGATCGCCGTGGCCGAGGCGACCGAAACCTGCTGCCCCACGATTGCATCCAGAAGGGCGGTAAAGCCATCGGCCTGACGGCGCAGCGGCAGGGGGCCGGTCAGCGCCAGGGCGGCCGCAAAGCGCGGCTCGTGCTGCGCCAGCCAGGCGGCGCCTTCGGCCACGCAATCGGGGGTATGAATGATCCGTCCAACCATGTGGCCACCCTGCCCTGTCGACAGGACCAAAGGCAAGCCCGGGCCGATTTGCCCTTGAATGCCTTTGACGGCGGGACTAGCCCTTTGAGATGATGCAAAATGATACCCTCGCCCGCCGCAACGTCGCCGTCCTTGTCGCCTCGCAGGCGGTTCTGGGCGCGCAGCTTCCGATGATCTTCACCGTGGCGGGGCTGGCGGGGCAAACCCTTGCACCCAACAAATGCCTCGCGACCCTGTCGATCAGCCTGATGGTGATCGGCTCGATGCTGACGGCCACGCCGATCTCGGCCTTCATGGCGCGGCGCGGGCGTCGCGCGGGGTTTGTGGTCGGCACCGCCGGCGGGGCCTTCGGCGCCCTTCTGGGCGCGGGCGGCCTGTACTTTCATTCCTTCGCGCTGTTCCTTCTGGGCGCGCTGTTTTCCGGCGTCTACATGTCGGCGCAAGG
>JANMJC010000422.1:0-2543 GCA_031371185.1 Paracoccaceae bacterium
GTTGACATTATCCCCGGGGGGGGGCGGCTTGGCACTGGCAAAGCCGCAGGGGGTGTGAAACCCCCCGCTTCTTTGCAGGCAGAAGCTTAATTTCAGGTTAACAGAAAAGCACAACCCTTTGATTCTATTGAATAACGAAAAGTGTCCACATGCGGACAGGCCTGACCCTCACGGATTGGTCAGCCCGCGCAGCGCCGCGATCTTGGCCTTGGCCGCGCCTGAATCAATCGCGGCCCGCGCCATCTCGACCCCCTCGCGCAGTGACGTTGCCCGGTCCGCGATCAGCAAACCCGCCGCCGCGTTCAGCAGCACCGCATCGCGGTAGGCGCCGGCCTTCCCCTCCATCAGCGCCCGCAACGCGGCGGCATTCTCGGCAGGGGTTCCGCCCAGAATATGCTCGAACGGATGCACCGGCAGACCGGCCTCTTCGGGGTGCACGGTAAATTCCCGCACCACACCATGTTCCAAGGCGACCACCGTGCTCGGGGCCGCGATCGACAACTCGTCCGTGCCATCTCCGCCATGCACCAGCCAAGCCTTTTCCGATCCCAGGGCCAGCAGAGTCTCAGCCATCGGTCGCAGCAGGCGTGCCGTGAACACGCCGGTCAACTGTCGCTTTACCCACGCGGGATTGGTCAGCGGCCCGAGGATGTTGAAGATCGTCCGCGTCCCCAGTTCCGCCCGGACCGGCCCGACATGCCGCATCGCGGGGTGGTGCATCGGTGCCATCATGAAGCCGATCCCTGCTTCGGTCAGGCACCGCTCGACCACGTCCGGACCGACCATGACATTCAGCCCCAACTCGGTCAGCGCGTCCGCCGCCCCGGATTTCGAGGACAGGTTGCGATTGCCGTGCTTGGCCACCACCACCCCCGCCCCCGCGACCACAAAGGCCGTCGCGGTCGAGATGTTCAGCGTGCCCTTGCCGTCGCCGCCGGTGCCGACGATGTCCATCGCCCCGTCCGGTGCCCGCACCCGGTGACATTTCGCCCGCATCACCGAGGCTGCGGCAGCGAATTCATCCACCGTCTCGCCACGTGTGCGCAGCGCCATCAGCAAGCCGCCCATTTGCGCCGGGGTCGCGTCACCGTCGAACAGCGCCCCAAAGGCCGTCTCGGCCTCGGTCCTTGTCAGCGGGCGCTCTGCTGCCAGACCGATCAGCGCCCGCAAGGCGTCGCTCACGCTGGCACCGTGGCCAGATCCAGAAAGTTGCGCAGCAACTGGTGGCCGTGTTCCGAGGCGATGGATTCGGGGTGGAACTGCACGCCCTCGATTCGCCTGGTGCGGTGCCGCAGGCCCATGATCGTGCCATCTTCCAACCAGGCGGTGACCTCCAGCGCGGCGGGCAGGGTCGCGCGGTCGACCACCAGCGAGTGGTAGCGTGTCGCGAGGAAGGGTGACGGCAGGCCCTTGAACACGCCCCGCCCGGCATGGTGCATCGCACCCATCTTGCCGTGTACGATCTCATGGCAGCGCACCACGTTGCCGCCAAAGGCTTGGCCGATGGTCTGGTGCCCGAGACAGACGCCGAGCAGCGGAATGTCAGCCTCGGCCGCTGCCAGGGTCAGCGGCAGGCAGATACCGGCCTGATCGGGATCGCAGGGCCCGGGCGACAGCACGATGGCCGACGGATGCAGCGCCATCGCCGCCTGCACATCGAGGGCATCGTTGCGCCTGACCACCACCTCTGCCCCCAACTCGCCGAAGTAGTGGACGAGGTTGTAGGTAAAGCTGTCGTAGTTGTCGATCAGAAGCAGCATTTTGCAGGCCTTGACGAAGGGGGGTGAACTTGGGCGAAAGGTCGGGTTATACTTGGTCAGGAAGGCCCGCAGGCGTCAAGGGAAACCGACGCGGCAAAAGGGTCAAGGCGGGGCAGTTCATTTGACGGGGGCCGGCAGTGGCGCGAGGATTTGTGACCGGGGTGCTTTGGGGGCTCGTGACCGCTGCGGGAGGGTTGGTCGTATTGTCCCAAATCGCCCCGATGCCGGTCAATGTCGCGGTATCGCAAGCGACCGGCCCGGCGGACAAGGCGGTCTCCGGGAAGTCGGACGCAGACAGGGTGACCGGCGCCAAAAATGCAGCGGAGCCAGCCGCGCCCGACCAGGCCGCAGCCGACCGCGCGGCCGCTGACCGGGCCGCAGCAAAGATCGCTGCCGCGAAGGAACAGGCCGTACGCGATGAAGCCGCATCAAAGCAGGCGGCGGCGGATGTGATCGCGGCGGCCAAGGTTGCCGCTGCCGAAAAAGCGGCTGCCGATCATGCCGCCGCCGATAAAGCTGCTGCCGACAAAGCTGCCGCTGCAGACAAAGCGGCTGCCGACAAAGCCGCCGCCGATAATGCCGCTGCTGACAAAGCGGCTGCCGATAAAGCCGCTGCTGACAAAGCGGCTGCCGATAAAGCCGCTGCGGACAAAGCTGCGGCTGCCGATAAAGCCGCTGCCGATAAAGCCGCTGCTGACAAAGCGGCTGCCGATAAAGCCGCTGCGGACAAAGCAGCGGCTGCGGAGAATGCGGCTGCGGACCATGCCGCCGCGGCCTAGGAGG
>JANMJC010000486.1:0-8787 GCA_031371185.1 Paracoccaceae bacterium
CACGGGCAATCGCCTGCCCGGGCAACGGGGCATTGCCCGACACGCAGCGCGCTTGATTCCGGGCCGAAAAAGCAGATCTGGGCTTGTCATACGTCGGTATGGCTAAATCCCCGCAAGATCCTTGAAATGTCCGGGCAGATCATGAAGTGAAAAGTTCACCAGATCCTTGTGCAGTTCCGCCGCGATTTGGGGGGACAGAGCGGGGTTCAACGCCTTGCGCAGGGCCCCCAGCAGTTTCGGCCCGGCAGAGATCACGATCTTGTCGTAGCCGCCCTTTTCCCATTCCTCGGCCAGACCCTGTGCCGCATGGCGGGCAAAGCGCGGGCGTTCGATTTCCGTTTCGGTATGACCGCCCGAGACATCAAAACCGATGCCCCCGCCGCGATTCTGGCTTTTGGGAAAGCCGAATTCATACTCAACATCGGAAAAGCTGCTGGCCTTGCGATGGCTGATCTCGGTCAGATCAGCCCCCTGCCCCCGCAGCAGGCGAAATTCCTCTTCCGAGGCCAGCAGATACAGAACGGTAACGGATTTCATGGTTTCCTCCACAGGGTGATGAAACCGATGGGGCGCGCGATTTCCGCGCGCCGCCATGATCTGCGGCAAGTCTGCCGGATAATTCAGGTCAGGGGCGACCAGGGCCAGGGCTTGTCTTCGCTGGCGGCGGTCTGGAACGCGGCCGCCTTGGCCGACCAGGTGCCAAGCGCCTTGCCGAACTCGGCGATCTGCTCGTTCGGCTGGCCTTTGCCGGTCAAAAGCACAACGAACTGCACCAGCGCCATGAGGTTCAGCACGGTTTGCGCCAGCCCCGACATGACGGCGATCAGCACCATGTACAAAAGCCGCGACCAGATCGCCCTTGATTCGGGTCGGAGGTTGCGCTGATCGCCGGGCTCGGGTTGCACCTGCGGGCCGGGATCCTGGGACGTGGTATCGGTCATTGCGTGACCCTCCTTTTCTGGTCCCAATATAGGAATTCCCGCGCCCGATTAAAGGACGCCAAGCCAAATCCCGCCGATGCCCTGGCGCGGCCCCCGACCGGTCAGATCCGGATGTCCGAGGCCACGCCATACGCCCGGTCCATCATCACCTGGGTACCGCGCACGAACTCCAGCGGGCAGGGATAGGCCAGCCGTTCGCGCACCGAGCGGCAAAAGGCTTCGACCTGCAGGACATAGTGGTTGGCGGTGGGAAAGCGTTCGGTCCGCACCGTCATCGACGGCTTGTGCAACTCGATCTCGGCCACATCGAAGACATTGGCGTTGAAGGGGGCCGACGCCAGCCGGATCATCCCCGTTTCGCCTTGAAAGGTCACTTCCTGCCGGTTGGGCAGGCGCATGCCGGTGATCGAGGAATAGGTGAACCGGCTTTTGGCCGGGCCGCCGGTGGTTTCCATCACGCCGGTCACCTGCGCCCAGGTGTCGATCTTGTTTTCACGGATCATGCGGGCCTGCAGTTCAACCGGCTCGGCCCCGGTGACAAACCGCATCGACCCGAAGGTGTAGACGCCGATGTCGCGCAGCGATCCGCCGCCGGTTTCGGGGCGGTTGCGGATGTTGTCGGGGGCCTCGGTGATGTCAAAGGAAAACGCCGCATCGACATGGCGGATGCGGCCGATCTCGCCGCCCTCGACCCATTCGCGGGCGCGCCTCCATTGGGGGTGATGCACGATCATGTAGGCTTCGGCCACCACAAGGCCCGAGCCGTCGCGCGCCAGAATGATCTGCTCGATCTCGCGGGCATGCAGGGCGATGGGCTTTTCGCACAGCACATGCTTGCCCGCCGCGATGGCCTTCAGCGTCCAGATCACATGCAGATGGTTGGGAAGGGGAATATAGACCGCCTCGACCTGGGGGTCGGCCAAAAGCGCGTCATAGCTGTCATGCACCTTCAGGCCGGGGCAGAACTCGGTAAAGCCCTTGGCCTTGTCAGGATGCGAGGTGGCAAGCGCGTAAAGTTCGGCACCCCTTGCCTGATGGATCGCCGGGGCCATTTGCTGTTGCGCGAAATTCGCAGCCCCCAGAATTCCCCATTTGATTGGCGTCATGCCCGGTCCCCCCCCGAAACGGATGTGCGGCGCGCTGCGGCAACAGCAGCGCCAGAGGTGCAGGGTTCGACGCAAATCCGGGAAGTTACCAGAGGGTGCGGCATAAAACCCGCAAGCGTTACTCGCCTGCCACGGCCCGGTTCGCGGCGGCTTCGCTGACCCCGGAAGCGGCGGCAGCGGCAGCGGCGGCGGCAGCGGCGGCGCGTTGCTGGCGCGCGGCGCGGGCGCCAAAGGGCAACGAGACGAGGTAGGCAAGGTTGAACGCCAGAAGCGTGGTCCAGGGGAAGAACACCAGTGCCGCAAAGACCCCGACCAAAAGCGCCATCCCCGGCTTTTTCCAGGCCCGGGGGATGCGGGTTTTCAGCGAAAAGCTCGGGAACCGGCTGACCATCAACGCGCCGCAGAAGATCAGCCACAAGGCGGTTGCCCAGCCCGGCGGCGACAGATCGGGAAAAGCGTTGGACAGGATGATCGGCGACAGGGACAACAACGCGCCCGCCGGAGAGGGCACGCCGGTAAAGAAACGCGGGTCGTAATCGTCCCCCGACTTCTTGCCGACATTGAACCGCGCCAACCGCAACGCGCAGGAGATGACATAGAAAACCGCCGCCACCCAGCCCAGGACCGGCACCGTCAACAGCGCCCAGACCCCCAGAATGAAGGCGGGGGCCACGCCGAAATTCACCAGATCGGCCAGCGAATCCAGCTCCGCTCCGATCGGACTTTCGCTGCCCAGAACCCGCGCGATGCGCCCGTCCAGCCCGTCCAGAATCGCTGCAAGCAGGATCAGCAGCATCGCCGTGTCCAGATAGCCCCCGACCGCCATGCGCAACGCGGTCACCCCCGCGGCAATCGCCCCCAGGGTGATGGCATTGGGCAGAAACTGGATCAGGGCGATTTCGCGTTTGGGATCGGTCATCCGACAGTCTTACTCTTGCCGGGCGGTTGCCGCCAGTGTCTGTGTGCCAAGATCGGCAAGGCGCGTCTCGCCGGCCACCATGGTCTGGCCCAGGGTCACCTGCGGGTTTACCCCGGGCGGCAGATAGACATCCAGGCGCGAGCCAAAGCGGATCAGGCCAAAGCGTTCGCCGCCGCGCAAGACTGCCCCCGGCTTGACCCAGCACAGGATGCGTCGCGCCACCAGGCCCGCGATCTGCACCACGGCAATCTGGCGACCGTCCGCCAGATCTAGGCGCAGCGCATTGCGCTCGTTCTCCTCGCTCGCCTTGTCAAGACTGGCCGACAGGAAGGCGCCGGGATGATAGGCCACCGCCCCGACGGTGGCCGCCGTCACCGCGCGGTTCACATGGCAATTGAACACCGACATGAAGACCGACACGCGCCAGACCGGGGTGGGGTCCATCTGCAACCCGGCGGGCGGGGCGACCAGTTCGATCAGCGACACCACGCCATCGGCGGGCGACAGGACCAGCCCCTCGCCTTGCGGAACCGAGCGGACGGGGTCGCGGAAGAAGTAATAGCACCAGATCGTCAGCCCCACACCGATCCATCCCAGCACCTGCCAGATCAGGAACAGAACCACGGTCACCGCCGCGAAGATCGCGACGAACTTGCGCCCCTCGGGGTGCATCGGCGGCAGAAAGCTGTCTTTCAGGTTCATCGCCATGTGACTTTGGTCCCCCTTTTGGCCGGATGAAGGTATCTATCCGGCCCAGAAGGCCACCACAAGCGCAAGGGTGCTGCCACAGTGCCGCGCGCGCCCTGCCCTAAGCCGGAATGACCATGCCCTTGCTCCGGGCCAGTTCGCGCATCTTTTCCTGCAGCTTTTCAAAAGCCCGCACTTCGATCTGGCGAATCCGCTCGCGGCTGACGCCATAGCTGTCGGAGAGCTGCTCCAGCGTGACCGGGTCCTCGGCCAGCCGGCGCTTGGCCAGGACATCGCGCTCACGGTCGTTCAGCACCGACATGGCTTGGGTCAACAAGGCGTGGCGCGTGTCGTATTCGTCGCGTTCGGCATAGGCCCCGGCCTGATCGCTGTCTTCATCCTCCAGCCAGTCCTGCCACTGCGTCGTGCCCTCGCCGTCGCTGCCGACCGTGGCGTTCAGGCTGGCGTCCGACCCGGCCAGACGCCGGTTCATGTCGATCACCTCGGATTCGGACACCGAAAGATCATGGGCGATTTTCGTCACGTTTTCGGGCCGCAGATCGCCCTCTTCCAGGGCCCCCATCTTGGCCTTGGCCTTGCGCAGGTTGAAAAACAGCTTCTTCTGCGCCGAGGTCGTGCCCAGCTTTACCAGCGACCACGACCGCAGGATGTATTCCTGAATCGAGGCGCGAATCCACCACATGGCATAGGTCGCAAGGCGGAAGCCCTTTTCGGGGTCAAAGCGCTTGACCGCCTGCATCAGCCCGACATTGGCTTCCGAGATCACCTCGGCCTGCGGCAGACCGTAGCCGCGATAGCCCATCGCGATCTTGGCAGCCAGACGCAGATGGCTTGTCACCAGACGGTGCGCGGCCTTGGGGTCTTCGTGATCGACCCAGGCCTTGGCCAGCATGTATTCCTCTTCCGGCTCCAGCATGGGAAACTTGCGGATTTCCTGCATGTAGCGGTTCATCCCCTGTTCGGGCGATGGGGCGGGCAGAGTGGTATAGGTGCTCAACTTCGACGCTCCCTTGTGCCCGGGTCCGTTCGCGGCCCCCGGAATTGCGTGGTTCTAGACGGCGCCCTTGTGCCGTACAAGGGCAGGCTGCCATCAGACCCTGTAGATGAAATTAAGATCGCCCGGGTTAATGTGAAGACCTGTTACATGAAGTTCACGATTTTGTCATGCCGGGGGCCCTTGAAACCATCCCGCCCGCCCCGCCCCCCCTCGCTGACTGTGGCGCGCGGCAGGGGAAAAAGGCGGGGGGGGCGGATCGGCGGCAGAACGGGGTTTGCACTGGCACCCCCAGGTCCCTTTGCGCCGGGGCGGCTGCGCCTGCTGCCGATCGGCCGGGGCGCCGGTCACGGCAGCACGCTTCGGCGCCGGGAAGCCCGCCGTGCCAGGCGGGTCGCTTACGCTGTCTTGCCGCCACGCAGGGCGGCCACCAAAGCGGTCATGTCGGCAGGAAGCGGCGAGGTGAACGCCAGATGCGCGCCGGTGACCGGGTGGACGAACCCCAGGCTCGCGGCGTGCAGGGCCTGTCGGGGAAAGCTGTTGGCGATCTCGGACCCGGTCGCGCCGAACTGCTTTTCGGGCAGCCGCCGCTTGCCTCCGTAAACCGGATCGCCGATCAGCCCATGCCCGGCATAGGACAGATGGACCCGGATCTGATGGGTGCGCCCGGTTTCCAGCCAGCATTCCACAAGCGCCGCCTTGTCGTGGAACCCTTCGACCACATGGGCGCGTGTCACGGCATGGCGGCCCTGATCCCAGACCACGGCCTGACGCTGGCGGTCGGTGCGGTGGCGGGCAAGGTTGGTGGCGATGCGCAGGATCCCCCCGGTTTCAAAGGTGACGCCCTGCAACCCGCGCAGTCGGGGATCGTGGGCCGAGGGCAAGCCATGGGTCACGGCCATGTAGTGGCGGTTGACGGAATGCGCCTCGAACTGGGCCGCCAGCCCATGATGGGCGCGGTCGGATTTTGCCACGACCAGAAGGCCGGTGGTGTCCTTGTCGATACGGTGCACGATCCCCGGACGCCGCGCGCCGCCGATCCCCGACAGGGTGTCGCCGCAGTGATGCAGCAGCGCGTTGACAAGCGTGCCCTGCGGCGTGCCGGGGGCGGGATGCACAACCATCCCCGCCGGCTTGTCGATCACGATCAGATCGCCGTCCTCCCAGATCACCGACAGGGGAATGTCTTCGGCTTCGGTTTCAAGGGCCACGGCGGGGGCCAGCCGCAGGTCATAGACCTCGCCCGGGCGGGTGCGGGATTTGGGGTCGGTCACGACCATGCCCGCGCGCGAAACATCGCCCTCGGCAATCATTTTCATCAAACGGCTGCGCGACAGGGCGGCGCGCTCTGGCACGCAGGCCGCAAGCGCCTTATCAAGGCGTTCGGGCGGCGCGTCGCCCAGAACAACCTGCAGAACCGCCGGGATGTCGTTGTCTTCGGGGTCGGAAAGGAAAGCCATGCAAGGTCCTGACGATGAGCCGCAGCTGCCGCCGGGCCTGAGGTTTCTGAAAGCGCTGGTGACCGTGTTGATGATCACCATGATCGTGGGTGTCATAACCGTGGTCTGGCTGCTTGTCACCCGCATGCCGGATGGCAATGCCCTGCCCGCCTTTCCGCCAGAGCTGGCCCTGCCGCAAGGGGCGCAGCCCTTGGCCGTCACCCAGGGGCCGGGCTGGATCGGGGTGGTGACCACCGACAGCCGGTTCCTGATCTTTGCGCCCGACGGAAGCCTTCGGCAGGAAATCACGGTCAGGCCGTGAGCTGCGCCTGCCCGGGAAGGGGGCGCTGCCCCCTCGCGCGGACGCGCTCTCCCCCGGGAATATTTGGATCAAGATGAAGGGCAAGGCGCGTTCATGGCCCTTCATCTTGATCCAAATATCCTCGGGGGGGTAAGGCCGCAAGGCCGCACAGGGGGCAGAAGCCCCCCCTTCCATCCGCCGATTGCGACCTCGCAGATGGCGCGCATGGAAGGGCGGGGAGCTGTCGGCGGGGCCAGTCTTGGTCAGGGGATTTCTGAAAGGATGCGGGGAATGAGGGGCGATCTTGGGGCAGTGGATGCAACGGAGCTGGCCGAGAGGGTCGCCCGGGGCGAGGTGACGGCCAGCGAACTTCTGGACGCGGCCCTTTGGGCGGTCGAAGCGCGCAACCCGGCGATCAACGCCGTTGTCCTGATGCAAGAGGATGTCGCCCGCCGCGCGATTGCGGAGGGCCTGCCGCCGGGGCCATTTCGCGGGGTTCCCTTCCTGTTGAAGGACCTCGGCGCCGAGGCGCGCGATTTCCCCAGCCACAATGGCTCTCGGCTGTTTGCCAATACCCGCTATGGCCTTGATTCTGCGATCTATCAGCGGATGAGGGCCACGGGGGTCGTCACCTTTGGCCGCACCACCAGCCCCGAAGGCGGCATCGGTGCGGCCACGGAATCGGCGGTTTATGGCGGGCCGACGCGCAACCCCTGGGACCTTGACCACACCCCGGGCGGATCGTCAGGCGGAGCGGGGGCGGCGGTCGCGGCGGGGATCGTGGCCATGGCCCATGGCTCGGATGGCGGCGGGTCGGTGCGCATTCCGGCGTCGTGCTGCGGGCTGTTCGGCTTCAAGCCGACCCGCGCCCGGCTGCCTGACGGCCCCTATGCCGGCGAGGGCTGGGCGGGCATGGCGATTGACGGCTTCCTGACCCGGTCGGTGCGCGACACCGCACGGATGCTGGATGCCTGCGAGGGCCCCGACCTTGGCGCGCCTTATGTCGCCCCTGCCCTGACCAAGGGTCACGCGGGCGCCATCAGCCGCCCGCCCCGCCGTTTGCGGGTGGGGTTTTGCGACACCACCTTTACCGGCGATCCGATCCATCCCGAGGTGGCCGAAGCCGTGCGCGCCACCGGGCGTCTGATCGAATCCCTGGGCCACCATGTCGCCCCCGCCCTTCCCCGGGCCGATGTCGCGTCGATGATGCGGGCCTGGACCGACATCGTGGCGATAGGCTCGGCCCTGTCGATCCGCACCGCGCTGAAGGGCCGTCCCTTGACCGAGGATCTGGTCGAAGGCGTCAGCCGGGGGGCCTGTGCCCATGCCGAAACCCTGGCCCCGACGCGCTATCTGCAGGCCGTGGGCGAAATCCATGCCTTTGGCCGCGAAATGGCCGCGGCCTTTGACGGCCAGCATGACATCCTCTTGTCCGCCACCCTTGCCGAACCGCCTGCCCGGGTGGGCCGGTTCAGCCATGCCGCCACCGACTATGTCGATTTCCGCATCGGCCCCAAGGGCATCTTCGCCTATTCGCCGTTCTGCGCCGTCTTCAACGCCAGTGGTCAGCCCGCCGCCAGCCTGCCGATGGGGCTGTCGCGGACCGGCCTGCCGATCGGCGTGCATCTGGCGGCCCCCTACGGTGCTGATGAAGAGCTGATCAGCCTGTGCGCGGAACTCGAGCAGGCGCAACCTTGGGCTGCAAGACGGGCGCCGATGGCCATGGGGCAGTGAATTTTCTTGCAAGGCAGGGAATTGCCCGGTCAATATGATCAAAACCATGGAAGGCGAGTCACATTGACCGAAGTCACAGCTATCGAGGCGCGCCACGTCGTCAAGGCCTTCGGGCAGGGTGGGGCCGCCGTGCGCGCGCTGGACGATGTGTCGGTCGAAATCCGAAAGGGCGAGTTCTTTACGCTTCTGGGCCCCTCGGGCTGCGGCAAGACGACCCTGCTGCGCCTGATCGCGGGATTCGAGATGCCGACCGGCGGCACGATCCTTCTGGACGGGGCCGACATCACCTATCTGGCCCCCAACCAGCGACCTGTGAACACGGTTTTTCAAAGCTACGCGCTGTTTCCGCATCTGACCGTCGCGCAGAACATCGCCTTCGGCCTGCAGATGCTGGGCAAACCCGCGCCCGAGGTGAAGGCGCGCACCGACAAGATGCTGGCTCTGGTGCAGATGGAGGCTTTTGCCGGACGCAAGACCAGCCAGCTTTCGGGCGGCCAGCAACAGCGCGTGGCGCTGGCGCGCGCGCTTGCCCCGCAGCCCAAGGTCCTGCTGCTGGACGAGCCGCTCTCGGCGCTCGACTACAAACTGCGAAAGGACATGCAGATCGAGCTGAAGCGTATGCAGCATGAGACGGGCATCACCTTC
>JANMJC010000437.1:0-4135 GCA_031371185.1 Paracoccaceae bacterium
GGGCCGGGGATCAAGGCTGGCGTGCCGGTGATCTGCATCGGCAATCTGAACCTGGGCGGCACCGGCAAGACCCCGATGGTCATTGCGCTGACGGCGAGGCTTGCCGGGCGCGGCCACCGCGTGGTGATCCTGTCGCGCGGCCATGGCGGCCGCCTGCGCGGGCCGGTCGCCGTGGACCCCGGCCGCCACAGCGCCGCCGACGTCGGTGACGAGCCGCTGCTACTGGCGGCATTCACCCGGACCGTCATCGCCCGCGACCGTGCCAAGGGCGCGCGGCTGGCGGTGGATCTGGGCGCGGACGTGATCCTGATGGACGACGGTTTTCAGAACCCCGGCCTGCACAAGGACCTGTCGCTGCTGGTGGTCGATGCCGAAACCGGCTGGGGCAACGGCCGCTGTCTGCCGGCAGGCCCCCTGCGCGAACCCGTCGCTGCCGGTCTTGCCCGGGCCGATCATCTGGTGCTGATCGGCCCGCCGCAGGCCCGCCAGCGCTTTGCCCGCCCCGCGCTGCCCCTGACCGAAGGCCAGATCCAGCCCCTGCAGACCGGCATGACCTGGCAGGGCGAGGCCGTCATCGCCTTTGCCGGCATCGGCCGCCCGGAAAAGTTCTTTGCCACGCTGCGCGATCTGGGGGCAAATCTGATCCGAACCGTGGCGCTGGACGATCATCAGCCGCTGTCGCACGGCCTGATGCTGCGCCTTGAGGCGGAAGCGCTTCGCATGAACGCCCATCTGGTGACCACCGAAAAAGACGCCACCCGCCTGCCGCCCGGGTTTCGGGCCAAGGTTCTGACCCTGCCCGTGCGGCTGGAGGTGGCGGACTGGTCAGGTCTTGACCGCGCGCTTGGCTCCATCGGACTTTGATTCAATTGAGTGCCTTGCGGCACATTCGTTCTGTCTCGCCTCTGGCGGTTCCCGCCAACCGGCTCGGGCAGGGCCTTGGGCGGGGAAATCCGGATCAGGCGGCAAGCCCAATTGGAATTGCCGCCTGATGAAGTCGCCTCGTCGAAGCCTTGCCGAGAAGCGGGCTGCAAGCCCGACGACGCGGCAGCGCGATGTGTCAGATCCGGCCCAGAACCTCGTCCTGATGTTCGCCCAGTTTCGGTGCCGGACGCTCTAGGCACAAGGCGGCCCCCGAAAACGTCATCGGAGAGCGCACGCCGGGAATGCCGCCGGGCGCGATCTGCATCGCCCGCGCCATGACTTGTGGATCGGCAAAGACCTCGGCCAGATCATTGATCGGGCCGGCGGGCACTCCGGCGACCTCGCAGGCGGCCAGAAGATCGGCCTTGGTCCAGCTTTGCGTTGCCTGTGTCAGACGCAGCGTCATCCGGGCGCGATTGGAAATCCGGTCGGAATTGCTTCGGAAATCTGGGTCCTCCGCCATGTCGTCCAGCCCCAAAAGCCGCACAAGCCGCTGATATTGAACGTCATTGCCGGTGGCCAGAATGATCCAGCCATCGGCGCAGTCAAACACCGCATAGGGGGCAAGGTTGGGATGGGCATTGCCCATCTTGCCCGGCGCCACCCCGGTTGCGAGGTAATTCATCGCCTGATTGGCCATGATGCTGGTCGCCACATCCATCAGCGCCAGATCCAGGTGCTGCCCGATCCCGGTGCGCCCGCGCTGCACCAGCGCCGCCAGAACCGCCGTCGCGGCATAGACCCCGGTGAAGATATCCGTCACCGCGACGCCGACCTTTTGCGGCTGGCCTTCGGGCTCTCCGGTGACGCTCATCAGCCCGGCCATGCCCTGAATGATGAAATCATAGCCCGCGCGATGGGCATAGGGTCCGTCCTGACCAAAGCCCGTGATCGAGCAATAGATGATCTTCGGATTGACAGCGCGCAGGCTGGCATGGTCCAGCCCGTATTTGGCCAGCCCGCCCACCTTGAAATTTTCGATCACCACATCGGCGCCGGCCACAAGATCGCGCACCACCTGTTGCCCTTCGGCCGTGCGAAAGTCGCAGGTGATGCCCTTTTTTCCCCGGTTGCAGGCGTGGAAATAGGCCGCCGTCCGCTCGCCGTCGCGGTCGATCCACGGCGGGCCCCAACGGCGGGTGTCATCACCTTCCGGCGCTTCGACCTTGATCACCTCGGCGCCCAGATCGGCCAGGGTCTGCCCGGCCCAGGGTCCGGCCAATATCCGGGCCAGTTCGATGACCCGGATCCCGTCCAGCGGCGCTGCCATCTATTTGGCCAGTTCCGCGTCCAACAGCGCCTTCATCTCTTCATAAGACATGTTGGAATGCATCACGCCATTGATGAAGAAGGTCGGCGTGCCTTCAACCTTGTCGCGCGCCATGCTTTCCTCGAAACGGGCCACAAGCGCCTCGGCCATCGCCTGATCCTTCAGGCAAACGTCCATCGCCGCATCTTCCAGCCCGACCGAGCGGCCGATGGTCTTCAGGTTTTCGACAACCGTGGCGGGGTCTTCCGAAGCCGCCCATTCCCGCTGCTTGTCGAACAGGATGTCGGTGATCCCGAAATAACGCATTTCGCCACCGCAGCGCGCCAGCATTGCCGCCCACAGGCCGTAGCGGTCGAAATAGACCTCGCGGTATTCGAACTTGATCTTGCCCGTGTCGATGTACTCGGGCTTGATCCTTGAATAGACCTCGGCATGAAAAGCCGCGCAATGCGGGCAGGTGAAGCTGGCATATTCCACCAGCGTCACGGTCGAATCCGGGTTGCCGGTCACCATGTCCTTGATGACGGGCGCGTCCTGCGCCCGCAGCGGCCCCGCCAGGGTGGCCGCAATCGTCAATGCGCCGAACAGGCCTGCAAGCTTCATCATCATGTCGAACTGCCTTCCGAGGGTTTTGTCCGTGATAAGACGTTTTGGGCCAGCCGCTCAAGCGCGCTTCGCAGGCTGGCATCATGAATAGGGGCCACCTGGTCGGCGGCCCGGGCAACAAGGGCGGGGTCGGGGGCGGCAACGGGCCTGGGCCGCGCCGTGAAACTGGCCTGCCCCTCGGCAAAACCGGTGGCCGCCGTCTGGGTCAGCATGATGCGCGAGATCGCGTTGTAGCCATAGGTCGCGTTGACCCGTTCCTTCAGCCGGGGCAGCGCCATCTGCACCATCGGCGCCTGCGCCGCCTGCACCAGAAGCACCAGCGTCGCCCCCATGCCCTCGGCCCGGCCATAAGACATCTTGACCGGGCGGGTGATCGCCGCCAGATCATCGCCCGCCACCTCGGCCCAATGGGTCAGGATCCGCGTCAGGGCAAAGCCCCGCGTTTCGCCCGCCGCGCGGATCTGCGCCCGCACCAGCCCCGATGCCGGTTCAAACCCGCGGTCGCGTCGGAACGGGGGATGATCTTGTGGCGCGCGGGCCATCGGGCGAACTCCTTTATCTGCGCCACCTTGGCACGCAGCGCCCGCCCGGGCCAGAGCCCGCGACGCCGCGCGGCATAAAGAAAGCGTGACAAAGGCCCCTGCCAAGCCTGCCAAGGAGAAGATCGCCCGCTTGCAAGACCCGTCGCCCCCCCCTCCCCCTGGTGGGGGAAGGATGAGGCGGGATGAGGCGGGATGGGGAGGGGGGGGCCGCCTGCCGCCGACCCTGCGGCAAGCGAAACCCGCGCCTAAAGGTCCAGCGCCCCCTGCGCGCCCCGGTCCGGTTCCGCCGCCGCCCGCTTGTAACTGTCCTGCCCCAAGGGCACCCGCACCGCCCGGTCACGCAGCGCCAGCGCCGCCTCGATCGTCACGATCTGGAGGCGGGGGCACTGTATGAATTTGCAAGCTACGCAACCTCTGGCAAAGGTGTTTCCCTTGCCCCGAAGGCGACTACCAGATATCGTAGCTGACAGCGTTCGGAGCCCGAAATGTTGCAGTCACGTCTTCCAAAATTCATCGTGGAAAACTATGAATTCCACGAGTGGAAACACGCGAGTGCAATTCTGTCACAGGATTTTCCGTCCGAATGGGCGGATTTGATTGACCTGTTGGTAGAGTTTCGCCTGCGTAAATCCTGGATAGCTTCGGGCGGAGGAAACAAGACCAAGGTCGCCACCTTCCTGGACGGATTCCTGACAAAACGCGGGTGGGTCGAAAAGCAGTTTCAGGAATCTCCCGGCCAATGTCGTAATGCAGCGCCAGTTCCCAGTTCCAGGTTGTCAGATAGCAGGCGCCC
>JANMJC010000491.1:0-12736 GCA_031371185.1 Paracoccaceae bacterium
CAAGGTGATCGTTCTGAACGCCGACGGGTCGATGCCCACCGGGCTGACCCTGCCACCGCCGGCACCGAAGAAACCCAAGGTCAGCGCCCCGGTGGTTGATGCGCCGGTCGTGGTGCCCCCGATCACCATCCTGCCGCCGCCGAACCTTGGCGTTCCCCTTGTGGCGCCCGCGGTGACGCCGGCCCCCGTCCTTTCCCCCACCCCGGTGGTCGAACCCGCAGCCCCGGCTGTGGTGGAACCCGCCGCCAGCGCGCCTGCCGCCTGCGCGGTGAAAAACGCCGACGGGTCCTGCCTGTGCACGGTTCTGCTGGTGAACGGCGTCTGTCCGATGCCCGCCGGCAACTAGGGCCGCTTGAGAATATCAAAGGCCGCGCCCCTGAACCGGCGCGGCCTTTGGCTTTGCAGGGTGGCGGTCAGGCCAGCCATTTCTCATAGTCGCTGACCAGAAGATGCGTCGGCGCGACGTCTTCTTCGATTTCGGCAAAGCGCCCGATCGGTTCGCGAAAGATGTTGTCGGTCACATCGTCGTTCACCGTCGACACCTCTCCGATCAGAACATCGCCGCCCTCGCCCCAGAAGGCATGCCAGTCGCCCGGCATCAGCGTGACGGATTCCCCCGGCGCCAGCCGCAGCTTTTCGCCCGGGCCGTAAGGGCGCGCGATGCCGTCGCAGCGCACAAGGCCGCCCCGGTCGGCGGCAAAATGGCCCCGGTCGTCACTGCCATAAAGTTCCACCACCAGCGTCGCCCCGCCCCGGTTGATGATGTCTTCTGCCTTGATGACATGGGTGTGCATCGGGGAAAGCTGATCCTGCCGCGAGATCAGCAGCTTTTCGGCATAGCACATGCCGCCGCCGCGCTGCAGATCGGACAGAAGGCCGTTGCGCAGGGTGAACAGGAACAACCCCAGATCGTCAAACCGGCCCTGCCCGTAATCGGTGATGTCCCAACCGCAGCGCCCCTCGATCACCCGCGACGCCACCGGCTTTTTGGCGCGAAACTCGTCGGGCGACCAGGTGGCAAAGGGCGGCAGGACAAAGCCATAGTGCCGGATCATCTCGTCGGCGGCGGCCATGATGTCATTGATGCGCGAGCGTTTCATGCGAGGCGACTCCGGCCAGAAAGAAGGACTTCTGCCGCACTATAACGTTTCAGATTGGCGCAACAAGCCCCCAAGGGCGTCGTAAAGCCCAAGCCATGTTCAGGCCGGACGGTTGGCCCAGTCCCGCACCGCCTGCCCGAACGCGGTAAACAACGGGCGCGACACCGCATCATTGGCCGCGTTCCATTCGGGGTGCCATTGGACGGCAAGGGTAAAGCCGGGGGCGTCCTTGACATAGATCGCCTCGGGGGTGCCGTCCTCGGCCCAGCCATCCACCATGATGCCCCGGCCCGGCTCCAGAATGCCCTGCCCGTGCAGCGTGTTGGTGCGTACCGTCTGCGCGCCCATCAGACGATGAAAGACGCCCTCGGGCGCAAAGTGGACATCGTGCCGATGGGCGAATTGTTCGGAGATGTCGACGTCGCGCGGCATGCGGTGGTTCATCCGGCCCGGCAAGTCACGAATCTCGGGGTGCAAAGAGCCGCCCATCGCCACATTCAATTCCTGAAATCCGCGACAGATGCCCAGGAACGGCTGACCGCGTGCGACGCAGGCGCGGATCAGCCCCAGGGCCACTGCGTCGCGGTCGCGGTCAAACGCGCCGTGCGCGGGGGTTTCGTCATGACCATATTCGGAAGGATGCACGTTGGGCTGGCCGCCGGTAAAGACGAAGCCGTCGCAGACCTCGACCAATTCCTCGACTGAAACCCAGGATGGACCTGTGGGGACGATCAGCGGCAGGCAACCGGCAACATTGGCCACCGCCTCGGTGTTGATCACACCCGAGGCATGGACCGCATAGCGGTCGTTCATCAGATAGTAGTTTCCGATCACCCCGACGACGGGACGGGTCTTTTTGGCCATGATCATACGCCTGAAGCTTTGGTGTTTTTCTGACCCCAATCGCCTGCCGCCGCAAGCAAAAGCCACCTGTTGCGGCAGAATTGACGCGGATCGGTCGGCTTTGTCACAGCAATTGCGCCACCCGGCGCGATGGTTGGCAAAAAGGGGCGCGGACATGACGGCGGGGGCCAAGAACCACAATCTGATCGGGATTGCCCTGATGCTGGGCGCCATGGCCAGTCTGCCGCTGATTGATGTTCTGGCCAAGTTCCTGGGCCAGATGGGCATTCCGGTGCTGCAGATCGTCTGGGCCCGGCTGTTCTTCGGCGCGGTGGTCAGCCTGCTTCCGGCCGTGCGGGCGACGGGGTGGCGCGGGTTGTGGCCGGCCAATCCGGTGTATCATCTGATCCGGTCCAGCCTGTTGATCCTTGCGACCTTCACCTTCTTTCTGTCGCTGAAATTCATGCCGATCGCCGATGCGCTGGCGATCTTCTTCGTCCAGCCCCTTGTGGTCGTGGTGTTGTCGGCCCTTGTCCTGAAGGAACGGGTGGGCCCGCGGCGGTGGGCGGCGGTTTTCGTGGGGTTCATCGGCACCCTGATCATCATTCGCCCGGGGTTTGCCGCGTTCAACCCCGGAACCTTGCTGGCCCTGGCCTCGGGCTGTTTTCTGGCGGTCTATTTCGTGATGACCCGGCGGATCTCGGGGCAGGCCAAGGCTGTCGTGACGACATTTCAGACCGCCTTGATCGGAGCCCTCCTGTTGTCCGTCGCGATGCCCCTGGTCTGGACGCCGCCCACCGTGACCCAGTGGCAGATGCTGGCGGGGCTGGGGCTGATCGCGACCTTTGGCCATTTCCTGATCGTGCGGGCCTATGATTTTGCCGAAGCCTCGCTGCTGGCCCCGCTTGGCTATACCGAGATGATCATGGCGACGATCTGCGGATGGGTGTTCTTTGGCGATTTCCCCGACCGCTGGACCTTTGTCGGCGTCGCCATCCTGATTGCCAGCGCCTTGTACATCAGCCTGCGCGAGGGGTCGAGCAAGCCGGTCCCCCTCAGCCCCAACGACTCGTGACGCCGAAGGTCAGTCGCCGGCGTGATCGGCCACCACCCGGGCCGCAGCCTCCAGCGCGCCCGGCCCATGCGGCACCTTCAGCGCTTTCAGCCCGGCGTCCATCACCGCAAGCGCCCCCAGGGTCATGTGCGCATTGACATGCCCCATGTGGGCCACGCGCAAGAAGCCGTGACTGGCCGGATCGTCCTGTGCCGCCATGCCCAGACCGATGCCCAGGGTGACGCCGGCCCTGGCCTCGCACCATGTGCGCAGGCGCGTGGCATCGGGGGCGCCAAGTCGTGCCGCCGTGACCGACCGGCCCCGGTCAGCGGGGTCGGCCACGTTCAGCGCGATGGCCGGATTGCCCTGACCCCAGACCTCGAACGCCGCCCAGACCGTGCGGGCCAAAGCCTCGTGGCGGGCCCAGACCCGGGTCAGCCCCTCTTCGTGCAGGATCATGGTCAGCGCCTCGCGCAGCGCAAACAGGTGGTGGGTCGGAGCGGTTCCGGCCCAGTACTGCCAGTATTCGGTGGCGTCGGCGCGCGGACCCCAGGCCCAGTAGGGCGTGCGCAGGTCGGCCCCCGCGCAAACCGCGCGGGCCTTTTCGGAAAACCAGACAAAACCCATGCCGGGGGGTGACATCAGCCCCTTCTGGCTGGCGGCCACGGTGACATCGACGCCCCAGTCATCCATGCGGTATTCGTCGCATCCCATCGACGCGATGCAATCGACCGCCAGAAGGGCCGGATGCCCCGCCGCGTCGATGGCCTGACGCAGGGCGGGGATATCGGTGCGCACCGTGGACGCGGTATCGACCTGCGTCGTCAGAACCGCCTTGATCCGGCCCCGGGTGTCGGCGCGCAAGGCGGCCTCGATCCGGGCCGGATCGGCGGGAGACGATTTGCCGAAATCCAGCACCTCCACCTCGACGCCCTGTGCCTGGGCCGATCCGGCCCAGCCCAGACCGAAGACCCCGGTCGCAATCACCAGGGCCTTGTCACCGCGTGAGAAGAGGTTGGCGTTCGCGGCTTCCCAGACCGCATGGCCGTTGCCGATATAGGCAGCCACGTTCTGCGCCGTGCCCGCCAGACTGCGCAGATCGGGCCAGAGCGACGCCGTCAGGGCATGCAACTCGCCCTCGTAGATGTTGGGCGCGGCGCGGTGCATGGCGTTCAGCACCCGGTCGGGCATGACAGAGGGGCCCGGGATGGCGCGGTAGGGTTGGCCGTTCGACAGGGACATGCGGGCGACTTTCCAAAACTGTGCGGCCCATGGCTACGGCGGCGACGCGAAGAGGTCAACCGGGTGGTCGTCGTCCGGGCTTGTCTTGTCAGGGACGGCGGCAAGGGGTAAATGGCTGAGGCATCCCTTGCGGCCATTTCGTCGCAGCGGGACCCGACACAGGACCCGCGCCCCTTTGATGACCGGCCCGAACCGCCCGCTTCGTGACATGGACCGCCCCGCGAAAGGCCGCGCGGACGCATGAGCGACACCGACCAAGCCCCGCCCCCGCTAAGCGCCGCCGCGACCAGGATCGTCTCGAAGGGGCTGGGCCTGTGGTATTGGCGCCGCTATCTTAACCCGCATTGGCCGATGCTGCTGGTCATTCTGGTGCTGCTGATCATCGAAGGCACCTCGATCGGGCTGGTGTCCAAGGCGATCCAGCCCTTGTTCGACGAGGTCTTTGCCCAAAATCTGTCCGGCGCCCTGCTGCGGGTCGGGTTGACGATTCTGGGGCTGTTCGGCTTGCGCGCCGTGGTCTCTTCGGCCTCTTCGACGTTAAGCGCGATCGTGACGCAAAAGGTCGCGGCCCGGATGCAGGCCGAATTGCTGCACCATGTCCTGACGCTGGACATGCGGTTCTTTCAGGCCCATCCCCCCGGCGCCCTGATCGAGCGGATCCGTACCGACACGCTGACGGTGCAGTCGATCTGGAGCACCCTGATGATGGGGCTGGGGCGCGACGGGCTGTCGCTTGTGGTGTTGATGGGCGTGGCCTTCATGGTCGATCCCTATTGGCTGGCCATCACCCTTGTCGGCGTGCCCTTGCTGCTGGTGCCCACGATGGTGGTGCAGCGCCAGATCGCCAAACGGGCCCGCGCCCTGCGCAAGGCCTCGGCGCAGCGCACCACCCGGCTGGACGAGATCTTTCACGGCATACAGGCCGTCAAGCTGAACCAGCTTGAGGCCTATCAGGAAGGCCGCTATGGCGCGCTGTTGCGGGCGATCTTCCGGGGCGAGGTGACGCTGGCCTTCGGCAAGTCCCTGGGGCCGTCGATGGTGGATATCGTCTTCGGCATCGGCTTTTTCGCAGTCCTGATGGTGGCCGGGCCCGCTGTGGCCTCGGGCGCGCGCACGACGGGCGAATTCATGTCGTTCCTGACCTCGATCATGATGGTGTTTCCGCCACTGCGCCGTCTTGGTACGCTGTCGGGCAGTCTCTTGATGGCCTCGATCAGCCTGGAACGGGTCAAGGCGCTTTTGGAAACCCAGCCCGACAAGCCCCGCGCCCTGCCCGACCCCGCCACCCCGGTGCCCGACCCCAAGGGTGATCTGCGGTTTGATGCGGTGCACTTTGCCCATGGCGACCATTCGGTGCTGCGCGGTCTGTCCTTTACCGCGCAAGGCGGCAAGACCACCGCCCTGGTGGGCGCTTCGGGGGCGGGGAAATCGACCCTGTTCCATCTGTTGACCGGGCTGTTCGACCCCGATCAGGGCAGGATCTCGCTGGACGGTGTCGATCTGACCGCCCTGAGCCTGCCCGATCAGCGCAGCCTGTTCGCCTGCGTGACCCAGGACGCGACCCTGTTCGACGAATCCCTGCGGGAAAACATCCTGCCCGGCGGCGGCGCGGACGAGGCCGCGTTGCAGCGCGCCCTGCAACTTGCGCAGGTGGCCGAGTTTCTGCCGCGCCTGCCCGACGGCGTCGATACGCGGGTCGGGCCGCGCGGCTCGGCCCTGTCGGGGGGGCAGCGGCAGCGGGTGGCCATCGCGCGGGCCCTGATAAAGACCGCCCCGATCCTGCTGTTCGACGAGGCGACCTCGGCCCTTGACGCCCAGTCCGAAGCGGCGGTGACCGATGCGCTGCGCGAGGCCTCGGCCGAGCGCACCACGCTGGTGATCGCGCACCGCCTGTCCACCGTGCGCAATGCCGACAAGATCGTGGTGCTGGATCATGGGGTCGTCGCCGAAGAGGGCAGCCATGAAGCGCTGCTTGCAAAGGGCGGACTTTATGCCGATCTCTATGCGATGCAGTTCAAGGACAAGCCCCGATGACCCCCGAACCCTGCCCCGACCGGCATCTGGTGGCGCTGGAGGGCGCCGATGTGCTGACCTTTCTGCAAGGGGTCGTGTCCAACGACGTGCTGCCTCTGGCCGGGGCCGATGGACTGGTCTGGACAGCACTTCTGACCCCGCAAGGCAAGTACCTCGCCGACTTCTTTGTCGGCCGCCTGCAGGGGCGCTTTTTTCTGGACCTGCCCGCCGCCCTTGCCCCACAGACCCTGCAACGCCTTGCGATGTACCGTCTGCGCGCCAAGGTCGTTTTTTCCGATCTGGACTGGGCGGTTGGCCGGGGTCTGGGCGATGCCCCTGCCGGCGCCCTGCCCGACCCCCGGCACCCAGCACTTGGCTGGCGCAGCTATGGGCTGTCCACCGGCGCGCCCGCCACCGATTGGGCGGCGATCCGCGTGGCCCATGTCATTCCCGAAACCGGGATCGAACTGATCCCGAACGAAAGCTACCTTCTGGAAACCGGGTTCGAGCGTCTGCACGGCGTCGATTTTCGCAAGGGCTGCTATGTCGGGCAAGAGGTGACGGCGCGAATGAAGCACAAGACCGAATTGCGCAAGGGTCTGGTGCGGGTGCAGATCGACGGTGCGGCCGAACCCGGCACCGCGATCACGGCCGAGGGGCGCGAGGCGGGCACCCTGCACACGGTTGCCGGGACGCAAGCGCTGGCCCATCTGCGCTTTGACCGTGCCGGGACCGCGATGCAGGCCGGCGCGGCCGGCATCCTGTGGGATGGGGCGCTGCCAGTCTGAAAGCGCCTCAGGCGCGTTCTGAATATTCCATCGTGTCGGTGTTCACGACAATCATCTCGTCCTGACCGATGAACGGCGGCACCATGACGCGCACGCCATTTTCCAGAATGGCGGGCTTGTTGGTCTTGGTCGCCGTGGCACCGTTCATTACCGGCTCGGTTTCAGCCACCTTGCAGGTGACTTTCTGCGGAATGCGCACCGAAAGGGCTTCGTCGCCGAAATACAGCATCGTGGCCGTCATGCCGTCCTGCAGGAAGGGACGACGGTCGCCCAGAAGGTCCGCGTCAATCTCGACCTGTTCATAGGTTTCGGCATCCATGAACACCAGACGCCCATCGTTTTCGTACAGGAACTGCTGGTCCTTGTTTTCCAGCGTCACCTCTTCGACCTTGTCCTCGGACCGGAAGCGTTCGTTCAGCTTGCGGCCATCGCGCAGGTTCTTCAATTCGACCTGCGCAAAGGCCCCGCCCTTGCCGGGCTTGACGTGGTTGACCTTGACCGAAGCCCACAGCCCCCCGTCATGGTCGATGATGGTGCCGGGGCGGATGGTGACGGCAGTGATCTTGGGCATTGTGTCAAAACCTTGACGAATGGTTGAAAATTTATGACGCACCCTATATATGGGTCAGTGCTGCGCAGCAAGCCAACTAAATGATGTGACGGTTCCAAGCAGCTATGCGCCTATGGCATGGCAGCTATGTCAAATAGGGTTCCCCGAATCATCATTGAATGGCTAAAAGCACAAGACGCTCGAAAGACAAGACCAAGAATACAGAGGCAAAGAATGCTCGATTCCGTTGACAGCACCGCATTTAACTTTGAACAGGGGCAGCGCGCCCGCAAACTGTTCGCCGCCGTTGTTTTGGCGGCTTTGGACGATGCCATTGCAGATGACAAGAAATACGGCAACGGCCCCGAGCAGATCGCCCGTTGGGCGCGCTCGCGCGATGGGCGTGAAGTGTTGTCCTGCGCCGGGATCGACCCCAACGAGCGCGTTGTCAAAGGGTTGATGGAGTTCGTCTCGAAGGGCGTGCGGACCTCGGTGGCGCTCAGCCGCGAAGAATCCGAGCGGCGTCATGCGCTGGAGCAGGAACAGGCAGAAGCCGCCTGATTTCAACGGGATAAATGCACCTACCAACGCGCCCCAAGCGGGCGCGTCTTGCGTTTCAAAGGGGAAAAGCCGGTCGCAGGTGGCCCGCGCCCTATTCGAAATCGTGCAGGGACAGGGCGCGGGCAACCTCGGCCCGGACCAATTTGCGGACGTTGCGGGTAATCCGCTCGCCCAAAGAGCCCTGAAGCTCTTCGCGGATCAGGTCGCGGACCAGATCGCGCAGAACCGTCTCGTCGAACTGCAGGTCTTCGGAAAAAGGCGAAGGATCACGGTCTTCGGTTGCCTGTCGGGCGGTTGCCGGTTGGGCGGTTGGCTCGGGCCGGTCCTGCTCGGGTCGGGGGGAAGTCAGGGCTGCCATGACCTCGGCCTCGGCCTGATCGGCCCAGACCGGATCGTTCGTAGACCGAACCTCGGCGAAAGCCCCCTCCTCTTTCGGCGCATCCTCGGGCACGGTCGCCGGATTGCGGTCGTCACCAGCGTCGTCCGGCGCACCCTCTTGCGCCCAGGCGGGTTCGGAAAGGGTCGCGGATGTCGCCTCGGGCTCCAGGATTTCGCCGTCCAGCGCGGGGGCTGCGCCCGCGTCGGCCGCCGAAGGGGCCTGGGCCAGACGGCTGTGGAACACGAAATCCTCGACCCCGGCATCCTCTGCCTCGGCATCGATCACCATTTCGGCTATCTCGATCGTGTCGTCTTCGGTCCAATGGCGCGCAATGTCGACGGCCACAGGCTCGGCATCGCCGGTCTCGGCCTCGAAGCTGGATTCGGGCGGCAGGGCATCGGCCAGACGACCGATGATCGTCCCGTGATCCTTCGGCGGTTCTGCCGAGGGATCGACCACCACGCGCAGGGCCGGTGTCAGCATCAGCTTGTCATCGCGCAGGGTCGTCGCCTGAGCGGACCGCTTCAGCGGGCGCAGCTCTTCAGACACCAGTCTGCGGATAGAGGACAGAACATCCTCAATCTCAACGGCGCTCATCGGTTCCGACATATGTGTCCTGCAGCCTTGCTGATCCGGCCTTGGTGGCCGGTTGCCGCCAGTCTAAACTTTCGCGACGCCTGAGACAAGAAAATGTGGCGCAATCGTTAAGATCGCGTCAATTTCCGATGGTTTTCAGGATCCGGTCCAGCGCTGCCCCCTGCGCGGAATGCGCCGGGCCCTTCTTGACCGCGTCATAATAGGCGTCGACATCATAGGTCGGGATGCCAAGATTCAGGTGATCGACCGTCAAAAGCCCGGTCGTGGCCAGAAGCTGATAGATCCCGACGTAGTAGTTCGCATCGGCCTGAAGGCGGGCAAACCGGGCGTCCAGCAGGTCCTGTTCGGCGTTCAACACATCCAGCGTCGTGCGCGCGCCAAGATCGGCCTCTTCCTTGACCCCGTCATAGGCGGCCTGCGCCGCGCGCACCTGCTTGTCGCCCGACTGGATCGACGCGGTCGCGACCGAGATGTTCGACCAGGCCCGCCCGACGTTTTCTTCAACGATCACCCCGGTCTGATGCAAAGCGGCCCGGGCACTTTCCTGACTGGCAATCGCCTCGCGCAGAAAACTCGCCTTCTGGCCCCCGGCATAGATCGTCTGGCTCATCTGGATCGACAGGGATTCGGAATCGGGGTTGAAGATGGTCTCTTGCCCATCGACCCAGTTTTCGCTGAGCGCCGCCTGACCGGTGATCACCGGGCGGAAGTTGGCCTTGGCCATGTCCACCTGAAGGTCCGCGATCTTGACCTGATGCTGCACCTGCAACACGGCCGGGTGCTTTTGCAGGGCAATCGCGCGGGCTTCGTCCAGCGATTTGGGCAGGCCCGGAACCCGTGGCAAGCCGGCAAGGCTGCCGGGATAGTGCCCGACCGCCGACTTGTAGCGTTCGCGCGCCAGCGTCAGCGCCCCTTGCGCCGCCTGCTCGGCCGCCTGCGACGAGGCAAGCGCCGCCTCGGCCAGGGCCACATCGGTGCGCGTCGCCTCGCCCACGTCAAAGCGGTCCTTCGAGGCGCGCAATTCCTTGGTGATCAGCCGCACGTTCGACTGGCGCAGCGCCAGCGTCTCGGATTGCAGCCGCACATCGACATAGGCCCCCACCGCCTCGAGCAGGACATCCTGTTCGACCCCGGTCAACGACTGACGGGTGGCCAGCACGTTTTCCCGCGCCATTTCAACGGTCAGCGGGCTGCGGCCGAAATCGTACAGGGTCATCGTCGCGGTCAGCTCAAACCGCTGGCTTTGCGCGATATCGCCCAGTTGGGTGCCGGGAAGCAGGAAAGAGGAATTCTTGGAGCGCGAGAAATTCGCCGCCGTCGTATAGGCCACCACCGGGCGCAGGGTGCCGATGGCCTGAGCGACGCCTTCATCGGCGGCGCGCAGGACGGCCTGGTTCTGGTCCAGCAGATTGGAGTCCTGATAGGCCGCGATCAAGGCATCGGTCAGGGATTCCGCCGAGGCGGCCGTTGAAAGTCCCAAGGCAAATCCGCCCGCCAACACCGCTTTGAAAACACGCCGCATCCTGATTCCTTTCGGCCCTTTCGGACCCAATTCCCGCATCTTCGGGAAACCTATGTCTTTTCCCTAAAGCGTAAAGCCCCGAGGGGCCACAAAAGCCTGCAAGACCGGGGCGGAAGCATTGAACGCAAAGCGCCAGTTGATCCGGCCCGCATCCTTCGTTCCCACCTTGACCGTGCCCAGGGCGCCCTGCATGAAGAGGGCCGCAATCCGCCCGCCCTGCGCCAGTTGCGCCGTCACACTTGCGGGGATCTGCTCGACCCCGCCTTCGATGACGATCACGTCAAAGGTTTCCGTCGCGGTCCGGGTCAGATCGCCGTGCAGGACACGGGCCCGCGGCGTGCCTAGTGCCGTGAGGCGCGTCTGAGCGGCGGCGGCAAGATCGGCGTTGTCATCAACGCCCGTCACATCACCGGCGATTTCAGCGATCACCGCCGTGCCGTAGCCCAACCCGCAGGCCAGATCCAGAACCCGGTCGGTCGGCTGCACGTCCAGCGCTTCCAGCATCTTGGCCAGGGTCCGCGCCTCGAGCATGACGCGGCCGGGGGCCAGCGGCAGATTGCCGCCGACATAGGCCGCCTCGCGTCTGGCGTCGGGCACGAACAGCTCGCGCGGAACGGCCAGCATCGCGGCAATGATCGGGAACTTGGTCACATCCGAGGGGCGCACCTGCGTGTCGACCATCATCACGCGGCGGGCAGAAAAATCGATCATGCTGAACTCTTCGGGCTCGTTTTTTGCTGTATCGGTGTGCCACAGTTGGCCGGGCGGGGCAACGGGCGAATGGCGGCAAAGCCGCAGGCCGGATGCAGAAATTCCCGGCAGGCAGAGGATTTCTTAACCGTTCGGCGCAACTCTGATCCGGCAAGGAAGGAGAACCGCCATGCCCGCACGATCCCCCGTCGAAGAGCTTTCCGCAATCCGCGCCACCCTGCGCAACCTGCGCGTCCGCGAGGCTGAAATTCTGCACGGATTGCGTCACCACACCCCCGAACCCGACCCGTCCCCCCTGCCCCGCCCGGGCTGGCCGATCCAGCGTCTGACGGAAAATCGGGTGCGCTAAAGCGGTTCAAGTCTTAACGGAATCAGAATTCAAACCAAAAGTGTTCGAATTCTGATACTTGATGTTTCAACGAAGACTAGAACCGCTCTAGACGGGCTGCAGGATCTCTCTGGGCGCTCCGGGGGCGATGGCGGTGTAAAAGCAGCTGCGCCGGTTGGTATGACAGGCCGGGCCGGTCTGCTCGATCAGCGCCAGAAGGCAGTCGGCGTCGCAATCCCTGCGCAATTCGACCAGCCGCTGCACATGACCCGAGGTTTCGCCCTTGACCCACAGACTTGCCCGCGATCGTGACCAATAGGTCATCTGCCCGGTTGCGATGGTCTGCGCCACCGCCTGCAGGTTCATCCAGGCGAACATCAGGACCTCGCCGGTCAGGTGATCCTGCGCGATGCAGGGGATCAGGCCCTTGGCATCAAATCGCAGGCTTTCGGGATCAAAGGGCATGGGCACTCCTTGGCTCGGGGTCGCATTCGGCCTATGTTGGCCCCAGAGGGTGAACATGAGCGACAGCGATCTCGTCAAGCTGTATTCCGGGCAGATCCTGCAATTGGCGGGATCCATCCCGCATCTTGGGCATCTGAAGGCGCCCATGGGCCAGGCAAAAAAACGCTCGGTCCTGTGCGGATCGACCATCGGGGTCGAGGTTCGGATTGCGGGTGGCCGCGTGACCGATTTCGCCCAGGATGTCCGGGCCTGCGCCTTGGGTCAGGCCTCGGCTGCCGTTCTGGGCCGGGTGGTGATCGGGCGCAGCCGGGATGACCTTGTCACCGCCCGCGACGAGTTGGCGCAGATGCTGGCCGGCGGCGGGCCGGCGCCCTCGGGTGAATTTGCCGGCTACGAGGTTCTGCGGGCCGCGCGCGACTACAAGAATCGCCACGCCTCGATCCTGCTGGCGCTGGACGCCACGATTGCCGCCGTCGAGGCTGCGCAGGCCTGAAACACCCCTTTCCAAAAAAACCGCCGCCACCCGGGATGGGATGGCGGCGGAAGTGGCGTGTCTGTTCCCATTCCCCGACAGGAGGACAAC